>JBDTLH010000275.1:0-9858 GCA_039934875.1 Acidobacteriaceae bacterium
ATTTTCCCCTCTCCGACATCGCAATCAACTCCTCATAGGCGCCGTGCGTCCACTGTGGCGCATTCTGCTCTGCCGCGCATAACACCACCAGCTTCGGGATGTCTGAAATGACCGCCGACCGAATGTAAATCACTTCCCCGGCACCGCATCCGGCCTTCTGATGTAATGTGCGTCCACCGCGTCCGCCACGACCGCCAGGCCGCGCGCCAGCTTGCGTACCGCATACAACGCCAGATCGCCCGCCCCCGGACGCGGCACCTCTACCGCGCCCACCGCCCGCGCAATCGCCCCATCGGGAGTAAGCGTTAGACCTACAACCCTCATTTCCGCGAGCGCCAACAGCTCTTCCGTGATCACGGCACACACTCCCTCACAGCGCCGGAAATTCCCCACATAGGCATCACCTCTTGAGGCATCGAGCAGCGTCGTTACCTGCTCTGCCTGCGCCACTGCCGCCACCAATTCCAGCATGGTCACCGGCACAACGGGCACCGGACGCGCCTCACACAGTCCCTTCACCGCCGCCAAGCCGATCCGCAACCCGGTAAAAGAACCCGGCCCCGTTACCACTCCAATCGCCGACACCGCACTCAGACCCAACCCCTGCGAAGCCAGCAGCCGCGCAATCTCCGGCACCAGCTCCGCCGAAAACGTCCCTCCGGAGATCTCCGCCTCCGCCATCACGACCGCGAATTCGCCATCATAGTTGGCCAGCGCTATTCCACCCTGCCGTCCAGATGTGTCAATAGCGAGCAATACGCTCAAGCGGAACGTCTCCGCAGCCCAAATGCCGACACCATCACCGTCAGGGGCGTGCCCGCAAACTGCGTCCCCATCCCCGCCGCGAACCCATCCACTCCCGAAAGAATGCATGAAACTCCATGCATCAGGATGTCGATGCCCAGTTCGCGGTTCGTCCATCTCTCGCGCACACTCATCCTACTCACACCCATCCTCCTCATACCGCCGAGGCTGGATCCTGCACCAGTTCCACCAACACTCCGCCCGCTGCCGACGGATGCACGAACACATACATGTGACCGCCCGCTCCAATTTTGATCTCGTCCGAAATCAGCCGCACTCCCTTCGTTTTCAGCTCCTCAAACGTCGCCGACAGGTCGTCCACATGCAGCGCAATGTGGTGGAGCCCCTCCCCCCGCTTCTCGATAAATCTCTGTACCGTCGATTCCGGACTCGTCGCTTCGAGCAACTCAATCCGCGACTCTCCGCAGGGAATCATCGCCGTATTCACCTTCTCGTGCGCCACCTGCTCCTCGTGCAAAACCGCCATACCGAGCTGTTCATAAAATTTGCGTGCCTCTGCAATGCTCTTCACCGCAATTCCCAGATGATCAATCCGAAATGACATACCGCTCTTCTCCCTTGTCTTTACTCTTGTACTTTGTTTTCCCTAGCTCCTCTTAAACCGCTCCACCGCTTCCTCCACCAGCGTGTATGGATCCCGCTTATGCTCGGCAATCTCCAACGCGAACTCGCCCAGCGCCTCTGTGGTCATTGATTCGCGCATCAACCGCTGCAAAAGCGCCTCGCGCAACATCTCCACCAGCCGTTCGCGCCAGTTGCTCGCCCTCCTCTTGGTCAGCAGGTTCTTGGAGGTAAGATGCGCCTCATAGCGGGCAATCGTCTCCAGCAACTCTGTCACACCCGCTCCTGTGTTCGCCACCGTCTTTATGATCGGCGCTGTCCACTGGTCGTCTCTTATATTTCCTGCCAGTGTCTGCATGTTCCTGATCTCGCGCATCACCCGATCGGCGCCCTCGCGGTCGGCTTTATTGATTACAAAGATGTCCGCGATCTCCATAATGCCCGCCTTGATGGTCTGTACATCGTCGCCCATCCCCGGGACCAGCAGCACCACAGTCACATCCGCCAGCCGCACGATGTCCACCTCATCCTGTCCCACCCCGACTGTCTCCACGATCACGATGTCGCGCCCCGCGGCATCGAGCACCGTTGTAACATCCGCCGTGGTACGCGCCACTCCGCCCAAAAACCCCCGCGTCGCCATCGACCTGATGTAGATGCCGGGATCGGCATGATGCGCCTGCATCCGTATCCGGTCGCCCAGAATCGCGCCGCCGGTATAGGGGCTGGTCGGATCCACCGCCACAATCCCGATCTGCTTCTCCGCCTTGCGGTACTCGCGCGCGATCTGGTCCACCAGCGTGCTCTTCCCCGCCCCCGGAGATCCCGTAATCCCCAGAATCTTCGCCCTTCCAGTCAGGGGAAACAACTGCTTCAGCAGCTTCGTCACATTCGGCGCGCCGTCTTCTATCGCTGAGATCGTCCGCGCAATCGTCCTTACATCGCCTGCACGGATGCGCCCAATCCACGCCTCCATCTGCGACTGCCCCAGACCCGTCTCTGTCTCTATCTCCATAGCAACCGAGTAGTGTAACCGAGGCAACAGGGGCGAGAGCGATTGCCTCTCACCTGTTAACGATCAGAAGTCAGAGATCAGACGCCAGAGTTTCAGAACTTAATTTTTTCTGCCCTGGGCTCTGACTCTGACTCCGTACTCGGGGGTCACGGTGCACCCATTTCGAATCGCCACGCTCGCACTTCTTTTTCTCGCCTCGACTGCCTTCTCCTCTGCCCAGGTACTCACCTCCGCCATCGTTTCAGTCAACGAACCAGCCGGATACAGCGCCTCGGCCCCCTCCGAATCCGCTCCCGCGGCCAGGTCCAATGCCGCAACTCTGCAACCGGCGTCTGCTCTGCCAGCCCCGCTCCATCCAGTGCATCTCAAGCCGCTTCCCGCTCCCTCCGCTCAATTGCGAGCGCTGGCCGTCAAGTATGACGTCTCGCAAATCGGCTCTCGCGATGTCTCCCGCGGAATGAATTTCTACTCCCTGCAGCGCGAGATCGCCATGGGGCGTGAACTCTCGCAGCAAGTCGAACAGGAATCCACGCTCCTCGACGACCCCGTCATCACCGAATACATCAACCGCCTGGGACAGCAACTGGTCCGCAACTCTGACGCCAAAGTTCCCTTCACCATCAAGGTCATCGATTCCGACGAAGTAAATGCCTTTGCCCTTCCCGGAGGCTTCTTCTACGTCAACACCGGCCTCATTCTCGCCACCGACGATGAAGCCGAGCTCGCCGGAGTCATGGCGCACGAGATCGCCCATGTCGCCGCCCGCCACGCCACCCGCAATGAAACCAAGAGCCAGGTCTGGAATCTCGCCTCTATCCCTCTGATCTTCGTCGCCGGACCAGCCGGCATGGCGGCCCGCGATCTGGTCAACGTCGCCGCTCCCATGAGCTTCCTAAAATTCAACCGCGACGCCGAGCGCGAAGCCGACCTTCTGGGCATCGAGTACGCGTACAAGAGCGGCTACGATCCCCGTGCAATGGTCGATCTCTTTGAGCGCCTCGATTCCTACACCTCCAAACGGAACAAGAAGAAGCCGAACCTGCTTGCTCAGGCCTTTGCCAGCCATCCCATGAACGGCGATCGCATTGCGCGCGCCCAGCAGGAGATCGCTTATATTCTCCCGCCCCGCGACTCCTACATCGAAACCACCAGCGAATTCGACCGGATCAAGGCCCGCCTGTTCGCCCTCGAAGGCGCCCACCACTTGCGCATGACACCCGGCAAACCCGTTCTCCGCGTCCGGACAAAAGATCAGGCTTCCGCCGATGCCGCCAATACCGCCCCACCCGAAGACGGCCCCGTTCTCCACCGCCGCCGCAGCAATTAGAATCAAGCTGGCTCCTTGCTTCCGCCTACTGGTAGCTGGCGTCTGGCCGCTAATATCCGATATCTGACCTGATTTGGCCTCTGACACCTGAGATCAGACATCTGATTTCACTAACAACTAACAACTAGGAACTAACAACTACATGGAACGCACCATCACCGGCCCCTACGAACCCAAGCCCACCGGGCCCGAGCTCCCCAACCAACGCAAGTTCGAGTCGATTGCCGCCCAGCGCGGACAGCGCTCCGTCCTGCTCATCTTCTCCCCCGCGCCCTCGAAACACGCTTACAAGACCTTTCTGCGCGAACTCGAAGCCAATCAGCAAGACCTCGCCACCCGCAACCTCGAAGTCATGGTCATCCTCGATACCGGACGCGCCCCTCGCGACTGGAACTACCTCCCCGGCCAACAGTCCGTCAAAGCGCGCCACAAGTTTGAGATCGCGGGCGGTGACTTCGCCCTCATCCTCATCGGCGTAAACGGCCACATCAAACACCGTTGGAAGGAAGCCATCGACTACGACGCCCTCACCGCCGCCCTCACATGACTCCGCCTCAACGCCATGACTCCGCCTCCACTTTACAAAATGCAAACTTTCGCTATATGCTTCGCATAATGCAAAGTACATCGATCAACGCTCAGTCACAGGATTGCTGCTAGCCAAAATGCACGTTGTCACGCGAAAGCATCTGGCCGAAGTAGAAGAGCGATACCCGGATGCGGCTAAAGAAATTCAGGCATGGAATCAAATCGCGAAGGCGGCGCGTTGGCAAAACTTTACAGAACTTCGAGAGGTCTTCAAAGATGCGGATACGGTCGATGGCTATGTGATTTTTAATATTCGCCGGAACCGATACCGGCTCGTTACGATCATTCATTACTCTCGCAAAAGAGATGGCAGGATCACCGAAGGTCACATCTATATTCGGTCTTTCCTGACACATAAGCAGTACGAAAACAGAATTAATTGGGACAAAGGGGGCAAACGATGAGCACCGCACTGGCAAATCCAACGGAGATGATTCGCTTGGGCGCTCCCCGCTTGATTCACTCTGATGAAGAACTCGCGGCATACACAGAGGCCCTCTTTGGCCTCACCGCGAGGACGGATCTCACTCGGGAAGATGAAGAGGCAATCGAGCTCTTGACTGTTCTAATTGAACGTTATGAGTCGGAGCAGTACCCTGTCCCGGCAGCGGAGCCCCCCGACGTGCTGCGGTTCCTCCTCGATCGGAACGGGCTTTCCCAGCGTGATATCGCGCAGGATGTTGGCGGGGAGAGCACAGTCTCTCTTATTCTGTCTGGCAAACGTCAACTGAATCGTGACCACATCGCTCGACTAAGCCGCCGATTCCATGTATCGCCAGCAGTTTTCTTCGCTGCGGATTAAACACATCAAGGGCCTATTCCCGGAAATAGTGGATCGTTCGCGTCAGACGTAGTACTTTTGCAGTGCTTTATGCTACAGCGGTTTCACACTTGCTGTACCCTCTCGGCGTATGTCATCCTGAGCCGCGGCGTTCTTTACCCTGCTCCGCATGCATCCCCGAAATCCGCGGCTTCCTTGGCCCTTGGAACTCCAAACTGCCCCTCAAAACTCCACATGCATGCGCACCGACGGCACGATCACCGGCCCGCGATCACGGTTATATCCCGGGTTCGCGATATACGAAACTCCCAGCGCATAATAAACTCCCCGCCAGGTATGCAGGTTGTAGTAGCTCTCCACAATGTTCTCCCGCCCATAATTCAGGTTTCCATCGCCCAGCAGAAACCCTCGCCCCCCGTGTTGCAGATAAAACTGATGGTCTTTCTTGATGGCGTTGCTCACGAAAGCTACTCCCACTTTGTCATTGGCCCTGCCCCACCTGCGTCCGCGGTAATCTCCCCCCGCCTCGACCGTTTGCTCCACCTCCGTGTACTCAAATGACTCAGTCATCCCGTTGTTCCAACCAATTCGCGCGAACCCTCGCAGATTATCGGTGATCACCTGCTCGGTGTTGAACCCGAAGCCGTACTTGACCGTCCCCTGCCTCCGCGTCGCGGTAATGTCGGGCGCCGGTGTCAGTCCCTCCACAAATTCAATGTTCGCCTCGCGATAGTTGCCCATATTTGCGTGGTTCACATAGCTCAAAATCCGCACTATGCCCGGCTTCTTCCACCAGATCCCTTTGCGCAGCTCTAATTCCATGTTGTCGCCATGCGCCCTGCGCAATGCCCAATCCAGATCCGGGCCATTCGCCACCTTGGACATCAACGCCAAACCATAGCGCAGCCCCCAGATGCGGTCCTGATACTCAATCACCGCCCCATAGGTATAGCCGCGGGTGTCCGCCGCATAGTCGTAAGCGCCATCGTTATCCACAGTCCAATTGGTAAACTGCAAGTGGCTGTCGCTGCCTACTGAATTCAAATCGAACGAGTCGGGCAAACCCATCTTGCCCACCCGTATATCCAGCCGCCGCACCGGCACCGAAGTCGCCAGGTTCAGAGGCCCGCGAACTGCCTCCGTTCTTTCCTCGCTCAATGGAACAATCTGATGAATCTCCACTCTCGCCACATACGGTGCAGGCCCCAGATTTGGATTGCGAACCACATCGAGGTTAGTGAATCCCGCCAACCCGAGCGCCTGGCTAATTCCTCTTCCTCCCGCGCTCTCAACATCCAGCAAGAACTCCGTATTACCACCGCTATGCGGCGCCTGCACTCCCAAATACAGCGTTCCGATCAGCGACGTCTTATACTCCCCTGCATTGCTCAGGCTGTTCGCGCCCGAATACAACGCATGAAACGGCGGATGCGCCTGAAAAATAATGTTCGCCTGCCCTGAGATCCAGTAAGAAGAACTCTCGGAATGCGGGAACATCGTGATCGGTCCGTCCGACTCCGCAGCAGTCGCATCGCTCGCGCCTGGGTCTCGGTCTTGCCTCTCCGCCGCAACATCGGCCTCCGGCTTATCCGCCGGCTTGCCCTGCGCCCGGAGTGACACTCCTTCCCCGACCATCCAGATTCCCCAGATTGCCAAGATCAAAATCCGACGGCGCGCCAGCATCCAGCCTTTCACGTTTTTTCCTTAGTGATTTCGACGCAGATTCGAAAGCCATTCGCATTTCGTTGACACATGAAATCTTAGCTCTGCTTCTCAAAAAAAAATCGCACCTACGTAACTCTTTAGGCACTAAGAGGAAAAGAATGTCCCTTTGTACAACCTTTTTGCACACTTCTTCTCACAACCGGCAATGCTCCTCACTCTGCAAAACTAGTCCAACTCTCTCAATCTACATTACTTAACCCGTTTTACTCGCCAGAGGTCAATTTGGCGAGTCACTTGCAATAGCATTCTCAAGAGCAGTTGCTCGGGTGTGCCGCACATCTGACTTAGAGACCCCCACAACCATGATGTTCGCCAGAATGAACACGATCCAGCTCAAACCAGGCACTCTCCCTGACTACCTGCGGGTCTTGCACGCCGAAATTCTCCCCATTCTACGTACCCAGGAGGGCTTCGTCTCCTCCTCCACCATCTGCGCCACTGACCAGAACATCAACATGGTGACCGTCTGGGAGAGCGTCAAGAGCCTGGAAAGCTATCATAATGGCGCTTTTCAGAAGATATGTCATCTGCTGGCAGAGGTAAACGATGACATCTCCAGAATCTCCATCCACCAAATAGACTAAAAACCAGTGGCCAGTCGCCAACCGGCCGCTGGCGTCTCGCAACTCTTGCGCTCCAACCAAAACAACGCTAAACTGTCCTCACACTTGAGAAAGGAGGAGATCATATAGTGCAAACTTCAGATGGTAGTTGTATTAACCCGAGTGAGGTGGCTGAGGCTTAAGGCGTTTCGCCTTTAAAGTCCTGGCAATTCACTGCTGAGGCCCACACGACCATCTTCGCAACTTGCAAATTGGGACAAATTGCGAAGACTTCGGAACAGGGCGCGCGCCTCAAGCCAATCTCAACAGATCCACCGCGGTCCGCCCCCTCAAAGGCGGACCGCAAAGTTTCTCACGTCGCCTGTTCACGCGCCGGCCCGGATCGATCCGTCACAGTATAAAGCCGCGGAAGAGAGTTCTCGGCGCTCAAAGCCCCTCAATAGTTGCGCTCACACGGAGAACTCCGCTTCGCTTCCCGCTCCTCAAGCCATGTCCCCAGCCGGAACACCGGGTACAAGAAGAGAAATCCGGCATAGCGGACCGCGTTCCGCAGCTTCGCCCATAGAGGCGCCTCGCGAGCTACAGCTTCCGTAGGATCGGGCAGCTCTGCGGAAACCACCATTCGCGAACTCATGGTATTCAACCTAAACTTGCGCGCGTCAAAGTACAAGTTACCTTAGTCACCTTTGCCACCTACTTTCGTTTGTTCGGCACTCCTTGTCGAACCTCAGACATGGCCATGGCGCCGAAGTCTTCTTCCTGTGCTCCTCCTCCGGTATATCGATTCTGACCCAGGCAGCAACGCGACTCCAAGCTGCTATCCTATCTCCAACGGCCCTGTAGCTCAGACGGATAGAGCGGCGGACTCCTAAGCCGAAGGTCGCAGGTTCGACTCCTGCCGGGGCCACCAGTAACTTCTAACTCGCGGAATCAAAGTCTTCCGAGCCAAGCCCGCCGAGCCGGAACTCGGAAGCAAGAAACGAGGAAAAGAGCTGTGAATCGCATCTCGTATCTCATCATTTGTCTGCTGGCCTTCACCCTTTTCCTTCCCGCATGGGCCAAGGACAAGAAACCCACTGCCCAGATCGATTTTACTGTCCTGCGCGCCAGCGATCAAAAACCCGTGCGCCGCGCCAGCGTCATCCTTCACGCAGTCAACAAGGACGGCAAACAGGCCAAAGATGCCTTCGAGGTTAAGACTGACGCCGAGGGCAAAGTCGCGCTCTCTGACCTCGACTATGGCAAGTACCGCATCCAGGTCATCGCCGAACACCTGCAAACCTTCGGCGACGACCTCGAAATCGCCGAGCCGATCAAACAGATGACCATCAAGCTCAAAGAGCCCCAGAAACAATACTCCATCTACTGATTGAGCTTGTACCGCCAACAACCGCGGGCTGGATCTTTATCCAGCCCGCTTGTTCCATCCTTCTCTGAAACCTGTTAAGCCACTCGCCGGCTCTTTCCCTTCTGCGGCGCCTTCGGCGGAGACTTCTTACGGGAACTCTTCTTGGGATGGGCGTCTTTCGCGTCCTCATCCTCGTCTTCATCCCCCTCCTCTTCCTCATCTTCCTCGTCTTCGTCTTCATCCTCATCTTCTTCATCGTCAGCGCCCAGCTCTTCCGGCTCCAACTGGTCCTGGATGTCCTGCAGCTTCTCGAGCGTCTCTTCTTCCTCGCTCAAGTTCTCTTGCAATAAGTCAATCACCTCTTCAAGGTTGAGTTGCTCGGCCAGCGAGATCACTGAGTTGTACGCGCATATCTCGTATGTCTCGACTTTGATCGCTGCCCCGCAGTCGAAGATGTCCAGAATATCCGGAGACGCATCTTCGTCCCGCTTGAATGATTCCCGCTCCTCGATCAGCCCCTTGATGCCCTTGCACTCAGTCGCCTGCGGCTGCTCATCGATCATCTTGAACACCTGTTGCAACCTCTTCGCATGCTGTTCGGTCTGGCGCTTGTGTTCGCCAAACCCCTTCTTCAGGTCGGGATTTCTGGAATCTCGTTCCAGTTCGGTTAAGGCCTTCACCAGCTTCTGCTCGGCGTCGAGCAGGTCGGCGATTTCATGGACGAATAGTTCACGCGCGGTTTGCATAATGGCAGTCTCCTCGACGCTAAGATGCATTACGATGCAATTGGCTGCCCCAGCTTAATCACATTCCCGTTTCCCGCCTTTGCCGCAGCTCTCGCCCATACCCCGCCCAATAAAACTCTAAGCGGTCGGCGATTCGTCAACTTATGACAGTTTCCGAGACCCTCCCGCTTGCAACCAGTCCCTTCCTTGACCGCACACACGCCAGCCATTACTATCAAGGAGCGGGGTGGAGCAGTCCGGTAGCTCGTTGGGCTCATAACCCAAAGGTCGTAGGTTCAAATCCTACCCCCGCAACCACTCTTTACAAAGATCTGCAACTACCGGCAGGATCCCATAACTCCCATCGCAAAATCGGGGTTTAGGTGCTCGCTTTTCATCG
>JBDTLH010000276.1:0-2636 GCA_039934875.1 Acidobacteriaceae bacterium
TAAGCTCACCCAAAGCGGCTGCGGCCTCTGCCGGTACGACCATCGTTCCCTCCGCTTCGGAAGCGACCGGACCAGCCGCGCCCGCGGGCAACGCTCCGCAGGATCAGCCTGCCGCAAATCCAACCGCGACACCGCCGCAGAAAACAGCGCCTGCCGGCTCCTCAACTGCGCCCGCGGATGTAAGCGCTGCCCCGAATACCGCCGCCTCTGCAACCACCTCCTCGACCGCCAGCAAATCCGATTCCAGCTCTACCAAGACCAAGAAGAAGA
Source organism: Acidobacteriaceae bacterium (assembly GCA_039934875.1). Lineage (GTDB taxonomy): Bacteria > Acidobacteriota > Terriglobia > Terriglobales > Acidobacteriaceae > JBDTLH01. The sequence continues at coordinate 271 of JBDTLH010000276.1, forward strand.
AACACAAATTCAACCCGTTCTAAATTCACCACGTTTTTTGTTGTCGGTTTGTTAGCACCGGTTCTGTCGCGTTCATCGGTATAATTCGCAGTCGCCCCTGCCTTGCTCCTGCTCATCGCAATCCCGGTCCTCCTGATATGGCTTTATCTGGTCTTCGCGCGTGGCGGATTCTGGCGCGTGCATCCGCTTACCCTCGCCCCTGCTCATCAAGCCGTGCGCCGCATCGCTGCAATTATTCCTGCGCGCAACGAAGCCGATGCCATCGCCCTGTCACTCTCATCGCTGCTGTCGCAGAGATTCAGCGGCGATCTTTACATCTTCGTCGTGGACGACAACAGCACTGATCGGACCGCGCAGCGGGCGAGGGAAGCCGTTCCCGCACATCAGGAAGAAAGGTTGTCGGTCATCAGCGGCGCTCCGCTGCCGCCGGGATGGTCCGGCAAGGTCTGGGCGATGCAACAAGGTCTCAGCGCCCTGCTCGCAAGCGGACTCGCCCCCGACTATCTGCTGCTCACCGATGCCGATATTGTCCATGCGCCTGAAAGCTTGACGCAACTTATATCGATCGCGGAATCCGGCGAATACGATCTGACCTCTCTCATGGTCCGCCTGCACTGCAAATCCTTCGCCGAGAGACTGCTCATTCCCGCGTTTGTATATTTCTTTTTCCTGCTTTATCCGCCGCAACAGATCGCCGATCATGGGAGCGCGAGCAAAACCGCGGGCGCCGCCGGGGGATGCATCCTCCTGAGACCCGACGCCCTCGAATCCGCCGGAGGCTTCGCATCCATTCGCAATGAGATCATTGACGACTGTTCGCTGGCTCGCCGCATCAAGCAAAGCGGAGGGAAGCTCTGGCTCGGCATCGCCCCCCCAACCCACAGCATCCGCGGATACCGCACCTTCCACGAAGTCCGCGATATGATCGCCCGCACCGCCTTCAATCAACTATGCCACTCCTGGTTGCTCCTGCTCGGTTGTCTGCTCGGCATTGCGCTCACCTTTGTGGCCCCGCTCATCCTGCTCTTCTTTCAGCCCTGGGAGGCCCTGCTCGCCTGCATCTTGATGTTCCTCTCTTACCGGCCCATCATCCGCTACTACCGCCTGCCCTTCGTCTGGACGTTCACCGTGCCTATCGCCGCTCTCTTCTATATGTATGCGACGCTCTTCTCCGCGGTGCGTTATGCGCGCGGAGAAGGCGGCGAATGGAAGGGCAGAGCGCAAGATCGGAATACGAGCTTGTCGCCTTAGTCTCCGCCACCATACAATCTTTGCAGGCCGCCAGCCGGAGTCGGCATTGCTGCATTTCGATTGGGACGAGCACAACATCGCGCATATCGCGCGCCATGACGTGGTTCCGCAGGAAGTGGAATACGTTTTAAACAATAACCCAGTCGACATCGAAGATTACTTTGTTGAAGAAGAGCAACGCACTTTCAACGTTGGAGAAACTGCCAGTGGTCGAATCCTGGTCGTCGTGACTACTCAGGTTGGTGAAAATCTTCGAGTGGTTACCGCCTTCAAGGCCCGCAAAGTCCTGCAAGAACTCTATTTTCGCAGGCGCTATAGAAAAGTATGAAAAAACTGTCAAAGTTCAACTCAGAAGCAGAAGAAGCGGCATGGTGGTATGACCATCAGGACGATATTGCACAAGCATTCATCGAAGCAGAACAGCACGGGACCTTGCGGCACGGCACAGTCGCCCGTCTAGCCGCGGAGCATCTGCCATCCAATGTTCTTCTTCCCGATCATGATCTTGAACTCGCCAGGAAGCAAGCCCAGGCCGTCGGCGTCGATCCCGAAGACTACATCCGCTCCCTCCTGCACGAAGCGCTTCTGCGGGAAGAGCAGAAGAAACACTCCGCCTAACACCACGCTTCGCACGCAGCATATTCCCCGTCCCGCGCTATCCTTGTATACATAGCTCATGAGTGCAACGCCCGATCTCCTCGTCCTCACCCCGCCTCTCGCGAAAAAACTTCCCACCAGCAACTCCACCCACGGCTCCTCCCACACCGACGATTACGCCTGGCTGCGCGATAAAGCCAATCCTGAAGTCGCCCAATATCTCGAAGCGGAGAACGCCTATGCCGACGCGGTCATGCAGCCCACAGCGTCCCTCCAGCAGCAGCTTTACACCGAGATGCTCGGGCACATCCAAGAGACCGATGACTCGGTTCCCTACAGAAAGGGAGACTACTTCTACTACTCGCGCACCGAGCAGGGCAAGCAATATCCCATCCTCTGCCGCAAATACAAGTCGCCGGGGGGAGACGTTCCCGAGCAGATCATCCTCGATGTCAATCAACTCGCGGAAGGCCAGCCCTTTATGGCGCTCGGCGCCTCCGAGATCTCCGACGACGGCA
>JBDTLH010000277.1:0-3377 GCA_039934875.1 Acidobacteriaceae bacterium
CCGAGGCGCTCCTGCCATCGGAACATTGCGCCGCCACCTCAATATCGCGCTCGCCCTCGAGTAAAAAAATAAGCCGCTCACGCGCCAGCGGTTCATCATCCACGACCAGGGTGCGTATAGCCACCAGCGCCCCCTTTCATCCGAAAAGGCACAGCAATACTCACCCGGCACCCGCCAGAGGCTAGATTTTCGCAGGTGAATTGGTAGTTCTCTCCGTAAAGCTGCTGTAATCGCGCGCGCGTATTCTTGAGCCCGACTCCTCCACTCTGGCTCTCGCGAAAATCCGCCGGCAGTCCCACTCCGTCGTCCACCACCTGCAGAGTGATACGGTCGTCGCGCAATCTGGCATGTACCTCTACCCGGCCCGCAGCCAACCGCGGACTGGTCCCATGCCGTATAGCGTTCTCCACCAGCGGCTGCAAAATCAGGTGCGGGACCACCGCCTGTAACGCCGCCGGTTCAATCGCGAAATAAATGCTGAGCCGGTCACGAAAACGCGTCTCCTGGATACGCAGATAACATTCCAAAAATTCCAGCTCCCGCCCCAGTGGCACCTCATGTACCTCGATATTGCTCAGCGATAGCCGCAACAGCTCGGCCAATTGCAGGGTCATCTTCTCCGTCGCGGCGGCGTCAACCCGCGACAGGCTGGCGATTGAATTAAGCACATTAAATAGGAAGTGCGGCTCAAGCTGCATCTTGAGCGCCTGCAATTGTGCATTTGCCAATTGCGTTTCAAGCTGCGTGGATTTAAGCTCCCGCTCGCGAAATTTGCTGTAGTAAATGATCGCCTGGCTCACCGCCACCACCAGCCAATAGCGCGGGACATTGGTCAAAAACAATGCAATCACATCCACTCTGAATGGCATCCCGTTATGCGCGAATCCTCCGGGCACGGCGAGATTCACAGTGATCGTAAATAAGGCAGCCACATACGCGCATAGAATTCCTGCCGCAAGATGAAACAACAGCGCCACCTTCCAACTGCGCGCGCCAAAGCTATATCTCTTCGCAAGCCCATAAAGCAGGGGACTAATGAGCGCCCAGGTATAGGCGTCGGTAAGGCTCCACAGCAAGGGGCCCTTCCATGCCGGCAGGTGTCCCTGTGCCACCGCAAAATAAACGCCGGAACCCGCCGCGCTGAATAACGCAAGCAGCGTCCAAAGCGCGAAGCTGACCGCCCAGACTTTGCCGCCAGTCGCCTTGCGCTCCAGAAGCTTGCCCGCGGAAAACCGCGGTATCACGCGATCAGATTGGACCGCGCCTACCGAATACCGCTCCTCTGCCGCCGTGGTTGCCGCGCCTTTCGTCATCATCGCCTATCACCTGTAAGTATCATATCCAACTGAGCAATTATCCCGCCGAAACCATCGTGCGAGCGAAACATGGGATGAGCTGCACCAAAGCGCCCATGAGATGCACGCTTCCTCCAAAGGCGCCCCAGTAGCGCCCTGGCCCTCGGCGGCGTCCCCACTGGGATCCCCGTGGAGCTAATCAGAGGCGCTCCCGTCCGCAATATAAAAACTCATAGATAGCGATGTAATTACTACCAAAATGAGTAGAAGTCGCGATATCCAATCGACATTGCCAGACCGATTGTTTCCAGTTCGACGCACAAATCTGACAATGTGTCCAACTGCACTTCCAGCAGCCTAATTACATAACCTGTTCCTTGGGTCGCATTTGATCGTGATAACTATCAAGGTGAATTGCTACGGATGCGATAGGCAATCATGCAATGGCGTCCATCCTGCTCCCTGATTTTTCAAGGAGAATAACCATGCAACCGAAGTCAGCACGTCTCACCATGTCTATGTTCGCCGCGGCGATCTGCTCCACCGCGTTCTTACTCACTCCATTATCTGTTCACGCCCAGGACCATCAGGTAACCAAGTACAAGCTCTACGACATAGGACCGCCCGCCGGAAACCTCAGCACCTTCTTCAACTTTGACGCCATTGGCGGACAATTCACCCCTTCACCCCTCAATTCCTATGGCCACCTGGCGGGGACCTACTCGGACACCCCAAACACCGCCGCCGGTTTCCTATGGGAGCGGGATAATTTCAAAGTACTGCCCAGCTTGCCCAACGCCGAAACCGTTCCTCACGGAGGCAGCAATACCACCGGCATCAACGACTCCGGAGTAGTCACCGGCTTCTCCTCCTACGGCGCGATCAGCCCCCTCAACGGACAGGCCTTCTACCACGCCGTCTCCTGGCGTCACGGAGAGGTCCGCGACCTCGGCGATCTCGGCGGAGGCGATAGCTGGGCGACCTACATCACCAGCCGCGGCCTGGTAATCGGCTTCGCCTATAACGCTACTCCCGATCCCTATTCCTACTACGGCACGCAATACCACGCCACCACCTGGTCTGACGGCAGAATACGCGATCTTGGCACGCTGGGCGGCACCGACTCCCAGGCCTGGGCCGCCAACAGCAGAGGCGACGTCATCGGCATCTCCCTGCTCAACACCGCGCCCGTGCCTCCCTTCAATCAGCCGCGGGAAGATGCATTCATCTGGTCTCGGGGTCACATGCGTGATCTGGGAACGCTCGGCGGTAACTTTTCCACTCCCACCGCCATCAATCGCCGGGGACAAGTGACCGTGCTCTCCTTCGACAATACCAACCAGCAGTATCAATCCTTCTTATGGTGTGACGGACACCAATCCGTGCTCGCCGGATTGGGTGGCGTCTTCGTCGAAGCCACCACCCTCAACGATTACGCGATCTCCACCGGGGCCGCCACCGATCCCACCAACACCAACTTTCTCGCTGAAGTCTGGCTGCCTACCGGCGAAGGCTTCGCCCTCGGCGCCGTCGCCGGAGACACCGGCAGCGTCGGACTCGGCATCAACAATCAAGGAGTCATCGTCGGCGGCTCCGGCTCAGTCACCCTCTTCGGCAACACCTACGCCCACGCCTTCGTGTGGCAATACGGCAGCCTCGCCGATCTGAACACCCTGGTTCCCGCCGGCTCGCCGCTCACCCTCAACGTCGCCTACGCCATCAACGATCGCGGCATGATCGCCGGCATGGGCACCAACAGCAACGGAGACCAGCACGCCTTCGTGCTCGTCCCTGACGACGATGATCACAATGGCAATGGGAGCAGTAATGGCAACGCCACCCGCGGCAGCGCCCGTCCCTTCGCCACTGCGGCATCCGCACCCGCCGCCCCCGGCAGCTCCATCCACACCCCATCCCCCGCCGCCCGCCTCCTCCGCCAAACCCACAAGCAAGACAAGTAGCGTCGGCGGCCCGCCCGCATCCGTCCCTCAACAGGGTGCCCCATCTGTTTCCGCGTTCTTTGCGGAAACAGGTGGGGTCCTTCCAGCAAGTTAGGCCCGCAATCGCATGGAGGGTCGGCGT
>JBDTLH010000278.1:0-13918 GCA_039934875.1 Acidobacteriaceae bacterium
CCGCAGTGAAGACGGAGAAGCCTTCCAGGTCGAGCAGGGTCTCGAGTGACTCGCGGATCGCGGCTTCATCGTCAATAATCAGGATCTTCGCGCCAATAGCGGACTGGGTGTTCGCTGGGCGATGGAGGACGGCTGCGTTAGACATGGGTCTTTACCGGCCGTAGTACAGGGAATTCGAGATGGAAGGTGGTGCCGTGGCCAGGCTGGCTGTCCACGCGGATCTTGCCGGCGTGCTCCTGAATAATGCCGAAGCTGACGGCCAGGCCCAGCCCGGTGCCGCGTCGCTGGCCCTCTTTTGGATTTGTCTTGGTGGTGAAGAAAGGATCGTAGATGCGGGGCAGATGTTCTTTGGCGATGCCGCTGCCGGTATCGTTGATCTCCACGCCGACGTTGTTGCCGTTCACCGTGTGGATGGTGAGAGTGCCGCCGCCGGGCATGGCGTCGCGTGCGTTGAGAAACAGATTGAGAAATACTTGTTGCAATTTGCCGGCGTTGCCATAGATCAGCGGGAGGTCAGGATAGAAGTTGGGCTGAACACGGATCTGCGACATCTTCATCTGATGCTCCAGCATGTTAAGGGTATCGAGCAGGACCTTATTGAGGTCTACTTCGCCGAATGCGGTGCCGCTGGTGCGGGAGAAATTCAACAGGCTATTCACAATCTCAGAGGCGCGAAAGGTCTGGCGGGTGATCTTGTCGAGTAGAGGGGCGATGCGATCGTCATCCCTGGAGGGGTGCTGGGAGACGTGCTTCTGCAGCATCTGGGTGTAGCTGGAGATCACTGCCAGAGGAGTGTTGACCTCATGGGCGACGCCCGCGGCAAGCAGTCCGATGGAGGACATCTTCTCCGCCTGGGCAAGCTGCGATTCAAGATCGATGCGCTCGGTGATGTCGTCCACGATGATCAATCTGCCGACGATTTTGAATTCACGGGTCATTAAGGGAGCGATGGCGATGTTGGTGACCCGGGTGTCTCCGGCAAAGGTTGCGAGATGGAACTTGTAGAGGTTGTGGATGCCGGTTTCATTGCGGACACGGTAGAACTCTTCAAGGAAGGCGGGCGAGAAGAGCTCGCTCAAAGAGCGCCGCAGAGCACGCGCACGGGGGGTAGCGTACATGACCTCCATCTGCGAGTTCCAGGACTCGATGCGGTCTTCAAGGTCCACGGCGAGAACGCCGACGCTGATGGACTCCACAATATTTTCGTTGAAATCCTTCAGGCGCTCGTATTGAAGGGCCTTCTGCGCGAGCGACGCGTAGAGTTGCGCGTTCTGAATGGCGATGCCGATGTAGGAGGAGAGGGTCTCGAGCAGTTCGATGTCTTCGCTGGAGAGGAATTCACCGGAGGCGGACTTGCCGAGGCCAAGCACAGCGATAGTGCGGTTCTGCACCTGGCAGGGGATGTAGTAGTTGAGATCGAGCGTAGAGATCACCTGCTGGTCCGCGGGGGTGGCGCTGACCACGCGATGCGGGTTGTCATAGAAGACATGGCGGGCATCGTCGGCCCGGCGGGCGGCCTGCCCGGTAAGGAAGCTGAGATCGAGCTCATGGCGCGGCGCGATGCCGAAAGATTTGGCCAGCGCGAAACCGCTTCCGTCACTCGCAGCCACAAAGATGGCGGCGCGGTTGACCAGCAGCGTGCGCGAGAGCCGGTCGATGACGGCGGTAAGCATCGCGGGAAGGTCGGTTTCGGAGTTGAGATCGCGTCCGAATTCGATCAGTGTATGGCGATAGTCGTAACGCGTCTTGTAGAAGATGCGGTCCACGCGTGCCTGAATCAGGCGCTTGACGGGATCGAAGAGCAGGGCGGTGATGGCGATGGCAGCCATCAAGCCCCAGGGTCCCGCGCTGGGCATACGGGCATGGACGAGGCCGGCGGCGATGCCGATCCCGCCGAAGTAGAGGCCGGCGATGCAGGCCATGGCGAGCGTGTAGGTCATGCCGCGCTTGAAGATGAGGTCCACGTCCATGAGGCGGAAGCGGACGATGGCGTAACCGAAGGTGAGGGGCAGGAAGATGAGCGAGAGAAAGCTGAACTGCATGGCCGCTGTGGGGACGATCCCCAGCAGGTAAGGGAAGACGTAGAAGAGGGTGAAAGGAGCCAGCGCCAGCACCGTGCCGCGAGTGATCCAGCGCATCTGCTGGCGTTGCAGCGGGCTCTCGGAGTTGCGGTAGGTGTGATACAAGACCGCGGCCGCGATCCAGAAATAGACGACCAGATAGAACATCTGCAAGCGGTCGAGGTTGAAGCGCAGCAGTTCGGTCGCCTGTAACCGGCTGATGGCAGTGATTTGTACCGCCATTAGCAATGCCGCGGGCACATAAATGGAGATGACCGCCCAGCGATGCCGCGCCCAGGCCTTGACCTCAGGGAAGGTCAGAGTGAAGTGAAGGAACAGCGCGGGCTGCAATAGCCATGCAGCGATGTTGCACCAATAGATCGTCCAGTCGAAGGAGTTCAGCTTGCCGGTGTACTTGAAGGAATACGAGATGAACGAGACGAGGCAGAAGAGATAGAAATGCAGCGATTTGGGAGCGGTCCAGCGGCGGAAGAGGACGTAGAGGCCGATGCCGAGGTAGATGAGGGCGATCAGGCGCAATCCCGCGTTCAGGGAGCGGTCGGCGGGAACGGTGATCACCTGCACATCCAGCTTCACGCCATCACGCTGCAGGGTATAGGTGATCTCGCGGTAGATGCCGGAGCCGAAGCGGGCGCGACTGAGGGCAGCCGAGTTATTCACCTCATGCGCATTGACTTGCAGCAGAATGTCGCCGCGCTTGATGCCGGCTTTTTCTCCGGGTCCGGAGGCGCTGACGTTGCGGGCCTGCAAATGGCCATTGCTTTCGAGCCACCAGACGCCGTCGTCGGGAACGCTATAACGATGCTCCGATTCGAAGTTTAGCCAGGCCAGAGAAGCCGCCGCGATCGTGAGTATCGCGAGCAGAACCGCTGTGGTGCGTACCTGAAAATCGCGTGGCATGGGATCAGCCCGCAGGAGTTGTCCCACAGGGTTCCCTATTCTGGATTGCACGTCAAGTGCCATTTATTCCAAACTCAGAAGATTTGCTAAATGGCTTGCTTGTTAGCCACTTAGGAACATTATATTAGGCAGAGTCTCGCGGAATATACAAAAAATGGAAGGTAACGGGTTGGCATTACTGGATTTGGAATCCTCTGCAAATCGTAAAACCAAGGGCGGATCTCTGGCCAGGGCGGTTTGCGCCCGCTCTGTTAACCTCATATATCGGCCTGTGCTCAGCGAATCCTTTTCCGACCGCATCCTCACTCGCGTATGGATGATCTCCGCCGTGGTCTCGCTCGCTGTGGCAATTGCTTTGTGGATCAAATTCGGCGCCACCTTTGCCCTGAGTTTCCTGCTGGGCGCGGTTGCCGCCATCGTCAACCTGCGATGGCTGGAATCCTCGGTCCGGCGTATGACCGGAGAGGATTACGTACCCGGCAAACGCCTCCGCCTCTGGCCCAAAATGCTGCTCCGGTACGCCTTTCTTGGAGCGATTGCCTATGTTATCTTTAAGGGTTACTTCCTGAGTGTCAGCGCGCTACTGGCCGGACTTTTCGTTCCTATTGCCGCGCTCATGCTCGAGGCGGCGTACGAACTCGTTCTCGCTTTGAAATCCTGATCGGCGAAGACGCAGGCTGACCGAATCTACCTCGCGACTGCGCGACTTTCGTGACTTCGAGACCCTATGGAACAACTCTGGTTTACCGCACTACTGAATCGTGTCTTCAACGCACCGGCAAACGCTGTGCTCAATGCCGTGCATATGCCAGCCAGGAACGCGGCGCAACCCATGACCAATGCTTTCGCGATGGAACTGATCGTCGTTGGATTGCTGGTCCTGTTTTTTCTGGTCGTGCGCGCGTCTCTCTCTGTCGAAAAGCCAGGGCATATTCAGCATCTCGCCGAATCCATCCACGAATTCGCCAACGAACAATTCGTCGAGCCTGTCATCGGCCCCAACGGACATCCCTTCGTCCCCTTCCTAATCGCGCTCACCCTCTTCACCCTAGTCGGCAATCTGCTCGGCATTATTCCCGGCTTCGAATCCCCCACCGCCAGCTACGTCGTCCCCCTCGGGTGCGCCCTCTTCACCTTCTTCTACTATCATTTTCACGGCGTCCGCAAACAGGGCCCCTGGCATTACTTTCTTCACTTCTTCGGTCCCCAGGATCCTACCGTGCCCGCGGTGGTCCGCATCATGGCTTCGGCGTTGCTTTTCCCCATCGAAATAGTCTCCCACTGCGCGCGTATCATGTCGCTCTCGATTCGTCTTTATGCCAATATGCTGGCGGGCGATCTGGTGACGCTGGCGTTCTTTTCGCTGATCCCGATTGCCGTCCCGGTCATCTTCCTCGGCCTGCACATCGGCGTGGCGCTGATCCAGACGTATATCTTCTCGCTGCTTGCCGCTGTGTATCTGGCCGGCGCGGTGGCGGAGGAGCATTAGAAAGCTGCTGGCGGCTGGCTATTAGCTGCTGGCAGGAAGAAGAGTAGATTTTGCTGGAAGCAGGCGACTGGAACCCTTATAGGAGCCAGAAGCTAGCGGCCAGCAGCTAGACCTGCAGCGTGAGGCCGTCAGCACGGTGAACGGCAACCACCTCCTGGAGGACCATTGATAACAAAGGAGAAACATGATGCGTAAATCAACTATTCTGTTCGTCTCGATGGCAGCGTTGCTGCTCGCGACGCCAGTATTCGCCCAAGGCTCGGATGCCGCCGCAGCCGCCGCTTCCATGCACCAGAGCTGGGTCGCCATCACCTCCGGCTTCGCGCTGGCTCTCGCGGCGGGCCTCGCCGCCCTCGGACAGGGCCGCATAGCCGGCTCCGCCGCCGAAGCCATTGCTCGCAACCCCGGAGCACGCTCCGGCATTCAGTTCGCTCTCATCCTGGGACTCGCCTTTACCGAATCCCTCGTGCTCTTCACCTTCGCAATGATTTTTGCCAAGGTGAGCTAAGCATTCGACGACATTTGACGAAACCCCACCCTTGCGGTGGGGTTTCGTTCGACAATCTCATATCCATAATCTGAAAATTGAGGAGTCAGCGTGTACGACAAAAAGAACCTCGCTAAACTCAAGGACCTTGATGCCAATGCACCCGAGGCGATGAAAGCATTCTGGGCTTTTGACAAAGCGGCGATGGCAGACGGAGCCATCCCGGTCAAATACAAGGAGTTGATGGCCCTTGCCGTGGCTTTGACGACGCAGTGTCCCTACTGCATCGAGATTCATGCCGGCAAAGCGCGTGCCGCTGGAGCGTCGGACCAGGAGATCGCCGAAGTCGTAACGGTCGCCGCGGCGCTTCGCGCGGGCGCCGCCATTACGCACGGCAGCCACGCCATTTAAACTTTACTCTTCCTCCTGCCGCAGACTCGCCAGCACGGAAAAATCCTCGAGCGTCGAGGTGTCTCCTTTGATTTCGCTGCCCATGGCTAGCTCGCGCAGCAGGCGGCGCATGATCTTGCCGCTGCGGGTTTTGGGAAGCGCGTCGGTGAAGCGTATGTCGTCGGGCCTTGCCAGTGCGCCAATCTCTTTGGCGACCCACTCGCGCAGTTCGTCTTTCATCTCCGGACCGGGCTTGTAGCCGGCTTCGAGGGTGACGAAGGCGGCGATCGCCTGCCCTTTGAGATCGTCGGGACGGCCCACTACCGCGGCCTCCGCGACTTTAGGATGCGCGACCAGAGCGGATTCGACCTCCATGGTGCCGAGGCGGTGGCCGGAGACGTTGATTACATCATCGACGCGTCCCATGATCCAGTAGTAGCCGTCTTTATCCCGCCGTGCTCCATCGCCGGTGAAGTAGTAGCCGGGGATGTCGCTCCAGTATTGCTTCTCAAATCGGTCGGGATCGCCGTAGATAGTGCGCGCCATCGCGGGCCAGGGATGCTTGAGCACCAGCAGTCCACCCGATCCGAGTGGGACGGATTTGCCGTCGCGCGCGACCACATCGGGGAAGACGCCAGGCAAGGGAAGCGTGCCGGAGCCGGGCTTGGTGGGGGTCGCGCCGGGAAGCGGAGAGATCATGATCATCCCCGTTTCGGTTTGCCACCAGGTATCGACGATAGGGCAGCGGTTGTGGCCGATGACGTCGCGATACCACATCCACGCCTCAGGGTTGATTGGTTCGCCGACCGTACCCAGCAGGCGCAGCGAATCGAGTCGGTATTTGCGCGGAAAGCCTTCGCCCCACTTGATGAAGGCGCGGATCGCGGTAGGCGCGGTGTAGAGGATGTTGACGCCGTGACGGTCGATGATGTCCCAGAAGCGCCCGAAATCAGGATGATTAGGCGCGCCCTCATACATCAGCGAGGTCGCCCCGTTCTGCAGCGGCCCGTAGATAACATAGGAGTGTCCGGTGACCCAGCCGATGTCGGCGGTGCACCAATACACGTCAGTGTCCTTGAGATCGAAGACCAGCTTGGTGGTGTAATACGCGCCGACGGAATAACCTCCCGTCGTATGCAGAATGCCCTTCGGCTTACCTGTCGTACCTGAAGTGTAGAGGATGAAGAGCGGGTGTTCCGAATCGAGTTCGGCGGCAGGGCACTCGGTCGAAGCAGTGGACATGAGTTCATGCCACCAATGATCGCGCCCGGCGGCCATATGCGTCTTAGTGCCGGTTCGCCGATAGCAGACCACCTGCTCGACGGTGGGACAGTTGACCAGCGCCTCATCCACCGTCTTCTTGAGCGGAACCTCTTTGCCACGGCGATAACTGGCGTCCTGGGTGATGACAGCGACACATTTGGCGTCGTTGATGCGATCGACCAGCGCGTTAGCGGAAAAGCCGCCGAAGATAACGGAGTGGACCGCGCCGATCCGCGCACATGCCAACAGCGCAATCGCGAGCTCCGGACACATGCCCATGTAAACCGCGACAGTGTCTCCTGATTTCACGCCGAGTGATTTCAGGACGTTCGAGAACTTGCATACCTCGATATAAAGCTGCTGATAAGTAAGCGTGCGGAGCTCGCCCGGCTCGCCCTCCCAGATGAGCGCTGCCTTGTTGCGCCGCCAGGTCGCAAGATGGCGGTCGAGGCAGTTGTAGGAGAGGTTGATCTTGCCATCGACAAACCACTTCGCCCAGGGCAGTTGCCATTCGAGCACCTTCGACCAGGGCTTGAACCAGTGCAGTTCGCCTGCGATCTCCGCCCAGAAAGCCTGCGGATCGGCTTCGGACTTTTCATAGAGGGCGCGATATTCCTCCATGCTCTTGATGGACGCCTGCGCGGCGAATGCGGCCGGCGGCGCGAAGACGCGGTCTTCGCGCAGGACGGAATCGAAGTGTTGGGAGCTGGCCACTGGTGAACGGTCCTTTTGTAAGCAACGAATTGCTGAAGGAGAAGTTTACCCTGAAGGCGGCGCGGACAACAGCAGCAGCAGGAGCCTTTTCAGGCTGACTATTATGCCTGGCGCCATCTTGGATATACTCAATTTATGTCGATTGTGAAGGATATTGCGGCCATCGCCAAAGGCATGAGCGTCACCTTTGGCGAGATGTTTAAGCCGACAACGGTGGAGAATTATCCCGACGGCCCCGGCCCCTTGCGCGGGGCAAAGTTCGAAGAGCGTTTTCGCGGCCTGCATGTCTTGCAGCGCGACGAAAACGGATTGGAGAAGTGCGTTGCCTGCTTTCTATGCGCCGCCGCATGTCCCGCGAACTGCATCTACATAGAGGCTGCGGAGAACTCAGAGGAAAATCGCATCTCCGGCGCAGAGCGCTATGCCAAGGTCTATAACATTGATTACAATCGCTGCATCTTCTGCGGGTATTGTGTTGAGGCATGCCCCACCGATGCCATCACCCACGGCCATGGATTTGAACTGGCAACCTTCAATGCCACTACTTTGATCTACCGCAAAGAGCAGCTGCTCGCGCCGCTCGCGGCAGGGAAGACGGGCACCCTCCTTGTGCCGCCTGCTCCTGCATCGGAGCACGCCCACTAACGCCACCTTGAAAAGGAGATATATGCGCGCAGTTGCAATTGTGCTCTTCCTTGCCGCAGGATTTATGTGGGCGCAGGACACCGATCCGCTGGGCAAGGTAGTGAAGAACGCGCCACAAACCCCAAACCAACTCACTCAGGGTGCCAAGAACCTCCAACCTGCGGGCTTGGATATCATGATGCAGGAGTTATACAGCGTAATCTCCGGTCCCGCCGGCAAGGTGCGCAATCCCGACCGCTTCCGCAATCTATTCCTCAAAGATAAAGGCAGATTGACCAACATCGGCAAAGACCCTAAAACCGGACAGATTGTCGTCAACCTGATTACCCCGGAAGACTACATTCAGAACTCTTTTCCTAAACTCGAAAAGAACGGATTTTTCGAGCGCGAAGTCTCGCGCCGCACCGAGCGCTTCGGCAACATCCTGCAAGTCTGGAGCACCTACGAGTCGCGCCGCACTCCTGACGGGCAGCCCTTCCAACGCGGGATCAATGGTCTGCAACTGGTGAATGATGGTTCAGGATGGAAGATACTCTCCATCTTCTGGGAAGCAGAGCGTCCGGACAATCCAATTCCGCAGCAATATCTGGCGCGATAAGCCAATGCACTACGTTTGTGGCGAACGAGAGTGTTTTCTGCCATTTCGCCCAGAAGCAACCAATCCAGCGGCTTGGAATGCTTGCGCAAAACGCGCAATTCTTACCGCTATCGTTTGATGCTCCTCTCCTAACTCACTGAAAACACGTCCTCCCGTTCGGCATGGTGCTTGCTTTAGCTATTGGAGAGATGAGTGAGACCATGGATCAGATTGAATTCCAGCTAAGAGCTTTGCAGGATCGCATTCTCACCCTGAATTCCAGCTATATGGAGGAGCCCGACGATAGCCGCCGCAATGCCGTCCAGCGTGAATTGAACGCCCTTGAAATTGCCGTCGCCCACTATGAGGCGCTCAAAGTGTCGGGTTCGCAAGACGCAAAATAAAGTTCTATATATTAGAACTCAATGCCGAACCTATTGATTGATGCCGACGACACCCTGTGGGAGAACAACGTTTATTTCGAGCGCGCCCTCACCGACTTCATCAGCTTCTTAAGACATAAACAGTTGTCACCGGTTGAAGTCCGCGATGTCATCAATGATGTTGAGCGGGAGAACGTCAAACTTCACGGATACGGCCTCAAGTCCTTTACCCGCGCGCTGATAACTTCCTTCGAGCGCCTCTCCGCCGAGCCCATCACCGACGCGATTCACACCACTATCACCGGCTTCGCGCAGCGCGTCGCCAGGCACCCTATAGAGATCATGCCCGGCGTCAGCGCCACTCTCGACTATCTCTCCGCACGCCACCCGCTTTACCTTATTACCAAAGGAGACGGCGCGGAGCAGCGCCGCAAAATCGAGCTCTCCGGGATCGCTGATTACTTCGCCGCTGTGGAAGTGCTGCCGGAGAAAAGCGAGGAGACCTATCGCGTCCTGCTAGACCTCAAAAACTTTAAACCCGGCGAGACCTGGATGATCGGTAACAGCCCGAAATCCGACATCAATCCGTCCCTCGCCGCCGGACTGAACGCCGTCTTTATCCCCCATGACAATACGTGGGTACTTGAGCACGAGGAGCTCGCTGCGCCAGCCGCCAATCAAATCCTCCTGCGCCTGCGCCGCTTCGCGGAGCTGCGCGAGCACTTTTAGTCCGCAACTTCTTGTCCCAACTCAGGTTTACTCCATAGCGAGGTATCTCCATTGCATTGCCCGTCTTTATCTTTGCGCGCCGCACCCGTTCTTCTGATCACTGCAATTCTTGCGGCTTCGACAGCGCTGACCGCATGGGGCAAAGAACATAGTGCAAAGCAATCTAAGGCAAACGCAGCGCCTGTCGCGACCTCACTCGACGACAACCAGCGCATCCTTCACGCGCTCGATCGCTTCACTTTCGGGCCCACTCCCGGTGAGCTTGATCAAGTGCGTGCTATGGGTGTGGACAAATGGTTCGAGCAGCAGCTCCATCCCGCAACCATTAACGACGCAGTTGCCGATTCTGAGATCGCCCAATTCCGTACGCTGAAGATGTCTTCCAAAGAAATTGCCTCTAACTATCCCACGCCGCAAATGGTCCGCCAGATCGCCGACGGCAAGATGGGAATGCCTGACTTTGGTTTTGGCGCCGACTCCGATAAGCGCGCCATCTATCAATCCGCCGTTGATCGTTACCGGCAGCGCCAGGCGGAAAACCAAGCGAACCAAAATGAGGAGGTCGCCGCACGAAAAGCGGACAGGCTCTTCCCGGCAGACCGCCAGGCTGGGCGCGCCGAAGTGGCTGCATTTCTCGCCAAGCCTCCCGACGACCGCTACAAAATGGCGCTTAGCCTGCCCGACGGCGAGCGCACGGCCATGTTTAAGTCCTTAAAGCCCGACGAGCGCCAGCAGGTGCTCACGGAGTTCACTCCCAGGCAGCGCGAAGAGATCATTGCTCTCACGACAAACCCTGGCTCCGTCGTCACCACAGAATTGCTGCAAGCTAAATTGTTGCGCGAGACCTACAGCAACCGGCAGCTCCAGGAAGTCATGACCGACTTCTGGCTCAACCACTTCAACATCTTCATTAATAAAGGCCAGGAACGTTATCTGCTCACCGCCTACGAGCGCGACGTGATCCGCCCGCACGCGCTGGGCAAATTCAAAGACTTGCTTCTCGCTACCGCTCACAGTCCGGCGATGCTCTTCTACCTCGATAACTCTGAATCCATGGGTCCCGATTCCGAATTCGCGCAAAACCGCGGACACAAGCCCCAGCCCCAGAAATATGTGCGCCGTCGCGGCATGTATTTCCCTCGTCCCGCTCCGACGTTCCGGCAGGCGAAGGGCAAACGCAAACTCACTGGCCTCAACGAAAACTACGCGCGGGAAATCATGGAGCTGCACACTCTGGGCGTGGACGGCGGCTACACCCAACAGGACGTGACCTCGCTTGCCAAAGTGCTTACCGGATGGACAATCACTCCGCCCAAGACCGGCAACTACGACTTCGATTTCCGCTCCGAGTGGCACCAGCCCGGCGAACAGACCGTTCTCGGCAAGCGCTTCAAAGACAATGGCGAAAAGCAGGGCACGAAAGCGCTGGAGATGCTTGCCCGTAGTCCTGCCACCGCGCACTTCATCTCGAAGAAACTTGCCGTGCGCTTCGTCTCCGACAATCCACCGCCGGCCTTGGTGGACCGTATGGCCCAGACCTTTCTTCACAAAGACGGCGACATCAGCCAGGTACTCCGTACCATGTACAAGTCTCCCGAATTCTGGTCCAAGGACGCCTATCGTGCGAAGGTCAAGACCCCCCTCGAATTCGTGGTTAGCGCACTCCGCGCCACCAGCGCCGATGTCACCAACGCTCAGCCGCTCGCGCAGCAACTCAACAAAATGGGTATGCCGCTCTATGGGGTGCAACCCCCCACCGGATATCCCATGACAGCGGACGCCTGGGTCAACTCCGCCGCACTGCTCGCCCGCTTCAACTTCTCACTCGCACTCGCCTCCGGCAAAATCCAGGGCGTGACCATCGATTCCCAGGCACTGGATCAGAACATAAGTTCCGACGCCAGTGCAGACTCGCTCGCGACCCTCGAAGCCCGCTTGTCCAACGGAGAGCTCTCCGCCCAGAGCCACGCAGTAATCGAAAAGGAACTCGCGGATCCCAGCTTCGCCGCGCGCGCCGCCACCGCCGCCAATGATGCCGCTCTGAACTCGCACTTCGACGGTGAGGATACAGGCGAAGACTTTCTCGCCGGCGGCGCCAAACCTCACCTGCCGCGACCACAAAGAGCGAATGTGAACCTCCCCGTGACGAGCCGGGAATCGCTCGCCATCGGGCTCATACTAGGATCACCGGAATTCCAACGAAGATAATTGCCAGAAACCAGCAGCCACAAGCCAGTAGTCAGGAGCTAACATGTCCATTACCCGCCGCATTTTTCTCAAAAATGGAGCCATGGCTCTGGTCGCGACCACTGCCATCCCAGCCTTTCTGACCCGCGCCATGTATGGCATCGACACGCCCACGCGCTTCGGCGGGCCCAAAAATGGTAAGCGCCTCATCATCCTCTTCCAGCGTGGCGCGGCCGACGGCCTCAACATCGTTGTTCCCCACGGAGACCCGCACTACTACCAGATGCGCTCCTCCATCGCCATTCCCCGCCCGAGTTCTGGCCAGCTTTCGGCGATTGACCTCGACGGACTCTTCGGACTCCATCCCTCCCTCGCGCCCTTCAAGCCTTTGTGGGAGCGGAAGCATCTCGCCATCGTCCACGCCGCCGGCTCTCCCGACACCACACGCTCCCACTTCGACGCGCAGGATTACATGGAGTCCGGCACTCCCGGCATTAAGTCCACCCAAGACGGATGGCTCAACCGCGCACTGGTTGCTTTAGACAAACAGAACAAAATCATCTCGCCGTTTCAGGCGGTTGCGCTCACCAACGCCGGGCTGCCGCGCACCCTCGCCGGAAAAGTTCCCGCTGTGGCCGTCAGCAACCTCAACGAATTCGGCGTGGGCGGAATGAAGAATCCCAGCGCTGCCGCGCAGTCCATATCGAGCACCTTCGAAGCCATGTACGCCGGCTCCACCGATACTGTACTGCACGGCACCGGCGACGAAACCTTCGAGGCGGTCAAGATGCTCAAGGACGCTAACCCCGCGCAATACCAGCCCGCGCCCGGTGCGGACTATCCCCGCGGACGCTTTGGCGATCAACTCAAACAGGTCGCGCAACTGATGAAGGCAGACCTCGGCGTCGAAGTCGCCTTTTGCGACATTGGCGGTTGGGACCATCACGTCAATGAGGGCAACGTCAACGGACAACTCGCCAACGTCCTCAAAGATTTCTCCGGCTCCATCGCCGCCCTCTGGATAGATCTCGGCGACCTCGGCGAGAACACCGTCATCGTCACCATGTCCGAGTTCGGACGCACCGCCCGCCAGAACGGCAACGGCGGCACCGACCACGGACACGCCAATGTCATGTTCGTCCTCGGCGGCCCGGTCAAAGGCGGCAAGGTCTATGGCACGTGGCCCGGACTCGCCCCCGAGCAACTCTACGAAGGCCGCGACCTCGCCCTCACCAGCGACTTCCGCCGCGTATTGGGCGAGAGCGTCTATCGCCACCTCGGCAACCGCGACCTCTCGACCGTCTTTCCCGGCTTCGACAACAATCCCGACAAGTTTTTACACCTGCTCGGCTAAAAAAGTGAACACCGGGTGCTCCACTCCCGCGTGTACTTTGCGCAATAACGGGACCACCGATGTAAGCACCGCCCGCGCATTCCCACGAGAAAATATTGTCTGCGAGAGAGAGTCATCCAGCGGAAATTGGCGAATGCAACCAGCATTCGACAGAAGGGCAAACGTGAACAAATTGCTAATGTTCTTGTCGCTGCTGATTTTCTGCCTTTCGATGTCCTTGTTTGCTCAAGAATCCGGCGGTTATTTGAAAGGAACCGTGCTCGATGAGAGAGGAAAGCGACTAGCCGATGTCATGTTGTTTGTGGACGGGACGTCTCCATCAAGTACTTACCAATTACGGGCTAAAACGGGGGCTGATGGAAAATTCTCTGCGGGTCCGCTGAAGCCAGGTTCATATGTTGTGTATCCCTACAAGCTCGAAGACCTCTACGACGTTCCCGACACTACGTTCATCACGATAAATCCTGAACGGTTCGTAGAAAAGCCAGGAGAAGACGTCGTCAAGACATTTCACCTTCTACCACCGGGAGGATGGATTCTGTTACGCGTCAATACTACGAAACGAGCACGCATCATCAAGTCGGTGCGTGTGATATTTTGTCGAACAGACGCTCCCGATCGATCTGGGCAGACAGAGATTGCCAAAGGAGAAGACTCTCTCAAATATCTGGTGCCTTCGGATACGAAAATCTCAGTGCTTTTGGAGGCGCAAGGTTTCA
>JBDTLH010000279.1:0-3699 GCA_039934875.1 Acidobacteriaceae bacterium
AAAATTAAACAATTTGACAATTCGACAATGCTCTAAATCACGTCTTCTTCCCCCATTGCCACATGGATCAGGTCCCACAATATATGCAGCAGCGCCACATGCGATTCCTGTATGCGGTGCGTGCTGAAGCTCGGCACCGTGAAACAGTAGTCGCAGGCCGCGCACATCCGTCCGCCATCTCTCCCCGATACGCCCACTGTCAATATCCCTTTGCGTTGCGCCGCTTCGAGAGCATAGATCAGGTTAGGCGAGTTCCCGCTGGTCGAGAACGCCATCGCCATATCGCCCGATACTCCCCACAACTCGATCTGGTCCACAAAAATCCTCGCGTAATCTTTATCGTTGGCAATCGCCGTGATCAACGGCATCTGGCTCACCAGATCAATCGCCGGCAGCGCCTTTCGCTTTTCCAGAATGGGATGAACGAATTCCACCGCTGTATGCTGCGCGTCACAGGCGCTGCCGCCGTTTCCCATCACCCACAGCCGCCGCCCCAGTTCGAAGCGCTCTGCCATCTTCTGCGCCAGCTCGCCAATCGATTCGGCGTACTGCTCAAAAAACTTCTGCTTCACCTCTACCGATTCTTTGCATTTGTGCATCACCATGCCGCGCCAGTTCTGCACCGTCGCCTGCATCATGCCGCGCCTCCTATCGCCTTCGCCGCCTCTGCATGGTCGTCCTTATCACGCCGCAAATGCCGCCCATAGGCGTAGTATGCCGCGCACGCCCCTTCCGCGGAAACCATGGTCGCTCCCAGAGGATGCTGCGGATCGCACAACGTCCCGAACGCCGGGCAATCATGCGGCTTCTTGATCCCCTTGAGTATCTGCCCGCTGATGCAGATCGCCGGCTCTTTGGTATCGATTTCTTTGACACTGAAAAGCTTCTCCGCATCATGCTCGCGAAATTCCCAGCGCAGTTTATAACCGCTCTTCGGGATCGTGCCAATCCCGCGCCACTTCCGGTCGCTGATCTCGAACACGCTGAAGACCAGCTTCTGCGCCGCCACATTCCCCGCCCGGTCCAGAATGCGCGAATACTGGTTCTCCACCACCGCGCGCCCTTCCTCCAGTTGCCGCACCGTCATCAGCGTTCCCGCCAAAATATCCAGCGGCTCAAATCCGCTGATTACAATCGGAACCTGGAAGCGTGCGCTAATCGGTTCGTACTCGCTGTAGCCCATCACCGCGCACACGTGCCCCGGTCCTAGGAATCCTTGCACCCGGTTTTGCGGAGATTGCAGAATATATGCAAGCGAGGGCGGCACCATTACATGCGATACCAGAATAGATACGTTCTTCACGCCCTCCTGCTGCGCCCGCCACACCAGCATCGCATTCGCCGGCGCCGTGGTCTCGAAACCGATGGCGAAAAATACAATCTGCTTGTCCGGGTTCGCGCGCGCGATCTTCAGGCAATCCAGCGGCGAATACACGACCCGCACGTCCCCCCCGCGCGACCGGATACTGAATAGATCTCCGTCCGATCCCGGCACTCGCAGCATGTCGCCGAAGGAGCAGAAGATCACATTAGGACGTTGCGCAATCGAGTGTGCCTTGTCTATCATCTCCAGCGACGTTACGCATACCGGACACCCCGGCCCATGCACCAGCTCAATCCCTTCCGGCAGTAGATAATCGATCCCGTTTTTCACGATCGAATGGGTCTGCCCGCCGCACACCTCCATAATCACCCACGGCTTGGTTTGCACCCGCCGTATCTCGTCCACGATTTTCTTTGCGATTTTGCCGTCACGGTATTCGTCCAGATACTTCATGGCTTTATCTCCTCCACCACCGGCGCCTCCAGCTCGGTGAGTTGGTCCATCTCCTGCAATATCTCGTACGTGCGCCGCGCCTCTGCCTCATCCACCTTGCTGATGGCGAAGCCCACATGCACCAGCACATATTCCCCCGCCACCGTCTCCGGCACATACTCCAGGCACGCCTCGCGCACGATGCCCCCGAACTGCACCTTGCCCATCTTCATCCCACGCTGCTCGAACGTCTCTACCACCTTACCCGGAATAGCCAGACACATCTTTCAATCTCCTTTCGATACACAACCACGAAAAGCAACCACAAAGGACACAGAGGTTTCACAAAGGTAAAAAGGAAGCTCCGTAAAGCGGCTCTTGAATTGTCGTCTGCCTGTCCTCTTGAATTGTCATCCTGTGGACACAGCGTTCTTTGCTGTGTCCGCGGGACCTATGCGACTTCTCCATCCGTAACTTCACTGGGCACGGAAACTGCCCAAATCGTTCTTGCTTTTTCCTCTCTTTCCTTTGTGCCCTCCATGCACCCTTCGTGTCCTCTGTGGTTGCTTTTAAGCCCTTAGCTGCTGGTTCGCGATCACTGCCTGCCCAAGCGATATCCCGCCATCGTTCGGTGGTACCTTCTCGTGCAGAAATATCTCAAAACCACGCTTCCGCAGACGCTCGACCGTATTCTTTAACAGATGCATATTCTGAAAGGTCCCGCCGCTCAGACAAACCCGGCTTAATTTCTCTTCCCGCCGGATGCGCTCGCATACCTCTACCACCACTGCGGCCAGCGTCTGGTGAAAACGCGCTGCAATCTGGTTCGCCGCCTTCGACTGTCCAAGGTCCCGCACAATGTCCTCAATCATGGGACGCATATCCACCTTGAAAGGTTCTCCCTCTTCAATCACGAAGCGGTAGCGCTCACCGATCGCTGTCTGCGCAGCCATCTCCAGTTCAATCGCCGCCTGTCCCTCGAAACTCACCTCGCTGCGCAGGCCGATCATTGCCGCGACTGCATCATACAACCTTCCGCACGATGAGGTCTGGACGGTGCTGATGTTGCGCACGATCATGTCTTTCACCAGAGCAACATTCTTTGCGGAAATAGTTTGCAAGAATTCGAGCTCCGGCATCTCATTCTCGCCGAACGCATCAATCAGGTAGCTCAATCCCATCCGCCACGGCTGGCGCACTGCCGCGTCCCCGCCCGGCAGCGGCACATAACGCAAATGCGCCCGCCGCTCAAATCCGGCATAATCCGCCACCAGAAACTCGCCTCCCCATATCTGCCCGTCCGTTCCGTATCCAGTCCCGTCGAAGGCGACTCCGATTACCTTGCCTGTCAAGTGGTTTTCTGCCATGCAGCTCGCGATGTGGGCATGATGGTGCTGCACTCCGACCTTCCGCTCCAACGGGAGCCCTAGCGCGAACCTCGAACTCAAATACTGCGGATGCAGATCATAGGCGACCGTCTTCGGCTCTATGCGAAACAGTTTCTTCAAATTCCCCAGCGTCTCTTCAAAAAACCGTAGCGTCTCATAATTTTCGAGATCCCCTATATGTTGGCTGAGGAACGCATAGTGCCCCTTCGTAAGGCAGAACGTGTTCTTCAACTGCGCGCCGCAAGCCAGTATCTCCTCCGCTTCCATGCCCAGATCAACCGGATACGGCACGTACCCGCGCGACCGTCGCAGCGCCCGGTCCCGCCCCTCGAACGTTCGCACCACTGAATCGTCAACGCGCATGTATATGTCGCGATTGTGCAACAAAAATGCATCCGCCACCGGGTTGAGCCGCTGCCACGCCTCGCGATTTCCGGTCACGATCGGCTCCTCGCTGATATTGCCGCTGGTCATCACCAAAGCCGCAAACTCCGCAGGCTGATCGCCCGCATCACTGAACAATAAATAGTGCAGCGGCGTGTATGGCAACATCAC
>JBDTLH010000280.1:0-4792 GCA_039934875.1 Acidobacteriaceae bacterium
GCCGCTCGAAGAACTCCACCCACCCAAACCCGCCACGCGCCAAGCCAACCCCAACCCAAAACCCAGACCAAGATGCCCCGCATCTACAATCTCGGCGGACGCCCTGCTCTGTCCGCCGCTACCTAAACCCAAAGCGGTGACATTATCTCGTTGCAGTTAATACGACATTTCTCGTTGCATCTACAGCTGGAAGTAACCGGCAAAGCTCGTCCAGGTCTTCCAGAATGTGATCCGGGGGCGCGGCCGCACTGTCCGCAATCAGCACCCGCTCTAATTCATTCACGATCAACTTCTTGCCGCCAGCTTGCGGCAATCCTCACACACGCCGTAGATTTGAAAGGTGTGGCGGGTGGTTTCGAATTTATATTCCTGGCCGATCTGCTGCTCCAGCTTGTCCACCTGGGGGGAGAAGAATTCGACGGAAGAGCCGCACTCGGTGCAGACCATGTGGTGATGGCTGCGGCGCCCGACCTGGTGTTCGTAGCGGGTAACGCCATCCTGAAAGGAAACTTCGCTGGCCAGTCCGCACTCGGTCAGCAGTTTCAGGGTGCGATATACCGTGGTGATGCCGATCTTTGTACCGTGCTGGTGCTGGGCATCATGCCGGCGAACCAGGCGGAAGAGCTCGTCCACCGACATGTGGTCGCGGGTCTCGAGAAAAGTTTCGAGGATGGTATCGCGCTGCTCGGTCTGTTTGAGGCCGATGCGCTTCAGGTGGCGATGAAAACGGTCCTTCGCGCCTGATAATGCCTCAGCAGAGACGGAGGGGAGATCGTCGATCCGCTTAGGAGGCGCCAAGCCCTTCAGGTCGTAGCACAGCATAATGCTCAGTTTACTACTCGGCGGGCGCAGGAACCCCGCAAAGAGCGCGCGAATGGAGGACGCGGGCACACCCGGCAGAGTTTGTGGGTTCGCTTTATTTACCGGCCTTGTCTCCGTAAGTGCGCTCTGCGTCGGCGATGTCGCTGTCCACTTGATTGGGGTCGGGCATCTCCTTTTCGGCATCGTAGGTGGGTTCTTTGCGGCGCTTTTGCTGGTCGGCGTCGTTGCTGTCGGTTTGCGGCTTGTTTTCTGCCTGGTCTGCCATTTTGTTTTCTCTTGCTCCCTGTGCGTTGTCGTATTCGATATGCGGCTGGTCTCCGCGCCGAAGAGCGGAGAAGCCGCTGGAAATCGTCGATGGCGTGCCGTCGGGATGGGTGTCATCGGTGGGCAATCCGTAGGGCAAATCGGCGCTGAGGCGGCGCGAATGGCGCTCGTCCATCTCTTGTTGCGGCGGATTCTGCTCCGCCTCGGGATTGATGCGCAGATGTTCCCGGGGCATCTCCACCGATTCATCGGTCCCGCGCTTGTGGTCAGTCTTAGCCATGGTAAAAGCCCTCTCTTTGAAGATGAACTGGTAAAGATACAGACGGCAATTCCCGTTCCGGCGATGCATGAAGGGCTGGTAATCGCGAAACAAATGGTGGAGACACTCTGAAGTGGTGAAGATGACCGTTACCACCTCGATACCGGTCATTGTGCCGCGGGCGTGTATGCCATAGCCTCAAACCGTGAGTTCAATCAACGACAAATCGCAGTCGGACACCTTGCAGGTGGGCGATGCAGCGCCAGGATTTCAACTGATCGCGGCAAATTTTGTGGGCGCCTTCTCGCTCGATAAGCTGCTGGTGCGCGGTGCGGTGATCGTGGAGTTTCTGCGAGGCACGTGGTGACCGAACTGCCGCAAGCGAATGGACCAGTTCGGTCCGCATCGTGGCGCCATAGAGGGCGTCGGGGCAGTGGTCTTTATAGCGGCGCAGAAGCGCGCGTCGAAGGTCCACCTGCCGAGCGGAGACCCTGTGGGATATTTCGCCAGCCATTCCATGGCCTATCCTTTTCTGCTGGACGAGGGGCGCGAGGTAGCGCGGGCGTATGGCGTGTATCAGCGGATGGGTCTGAACGCCATCAACATTGCGCGCCCAGCGACGTTTGTGATCGCTCCCGGGGGACAGATTCGGTACATATATTGCGGCGCCGATCAGGCAGACCGCGCGCCTATCCGCCAGGTACTCGAATGCTTGCAGACGAGCACTCGGCAATCCATCACCCAGCACTGACCCGCAAGGAGAAAACATGAGAATCAAATCCGTCGCAACCTGTTCCGCAATCGCCGCGCTCTGCGCGACCACGATGATCGCGGTTGGGCAGCAGCCACCCTCATTGCAGCAGCGTCCATCGGCGGTTTTGGCCGCGCCGGCTGTGGTAAACACGATTCCCGCGGGGACCGGCCTGCATGTGGTGCTCGATCAGGAGATCTCCTCGGCGACCGCCAAAATCGGCGAACCATTCACTGCTCATTTGCTGGAAGCGCTGGGAGTGGATGGGACCGTTATTGCGCCGGCGGGAACAGTGATCAAGGGGCGGGTAATGGACGTGACCAACGCGGGGCGGCGTTTTCACGGGAGGAACAATATCCTGGTGCGTCCGGAGACAATGATGCTCGCCGACGGCAGGCAGATTGACATTAGCGGCGTCATGATCGACACCTACGACCGCAACATCTTGAAAGTGGACGGCGAAGGCGCGGTGCGCTATGCAGGCGGCCATTATGGGCGCATGGTGGCGATTGGCACCGGGGTGGGTACGGTTGCAGGCGCGGTAATCGGAGGCCCGGTGGGAGCGGTCGCTGGAGGCAGCATCGGCGCGGCGCTGCCGACAGCGCGGTGGGCGACCAAGAATGATCCGGTAGTGTTGCCCAGCGGCAGTAGCTACTGGTTTGAGCTGGCACGTCCGGCCTCGCTGGGAGTGAATCGAGCAGCGCTCAGCGAAACGAAGGACGGAGGGAATTAGTTGGCCTAACAGTACATGCTATGGCTGAAGTTTGCGGGAGCGGCGTAGGTATAAATGCGCGCCGAAAGCTCAGGGCCTGAAGAGGCTGCGGAACAAGTCAGGATTCTGACCCCAGGGCCCTCGAAGCCGATCATCGCCAGGGATCTGCTGTTTACATGGTCACGGTCGCGGTGGGGGATGCTGGTGCGGCGAAATCGGGAATGGCTGCGGCGGTGAGAGCGGCGGGAAGCTCATCGAGCAGAGAGTAGAAGCGCGGATTTGTGCTGGAGAAGGCGAAGTCGAATGAGTTTTTTGCCAGCCCGCTGGTTACCGGGTTGCGTTCCACATAATCCAGCAACATGGTCAATTCGTGGATGTTGCGGATGCGGCGGCCACGGGAGTTGTATTGGCTGGTTTCCTGACCGAGGGAGGAGCCGCTTTCCATGCTGGACGAGAGGGAATCCAGATGGTGCAGGCAATCTTCGAACGTGTTACAGCCACGGGGGGTGATGATGGCGTGAAAATGGTTGGGCATGAGCACAAATGCATGGAGCAGAAATTTGCCTTGGGCGAGTATGCCGTCGAGGAAGAGTTCGGCGTTGCGTTCGCTGTGGAAGAGAGGGGAGTGGTTACGCGAATTGATGAAATAGGTGTCCCGATGCATAGTGAGGCCTCCATGGTGATCGGGGTGAGAAGAATATAAGCGGCGAAAGCAGAGTACGTCAAGCGAAAAATCGCGGGCGTTGTGAATGGCTATTTTTTTCGGGTATTTCATGGCATTTGATGGGTTCCGGTGCGGTTGGCCAGCTTTCTGATACAAAAGGTGCATGATCGAGCACATTGATTTAGCGAAGCGGCGAACCGGCCTTCCGTTCAGCGATGCGGTGAAGGTACGAGGGCGGGAGACGGTGTACCTGTCGGGGCGCATCGGCTTTGTGCCGGGTACGACAGAGATCCCGGCTGATGCGGCGGAGGAGGCGCGTTACTTGATGGATGGAATGGTGGCGGTGCTGAAGGCGGGCGGCATGACCACGGACGATCTGGTGTTCGTACAGATATTCACGCCGGACGTCAGCTTGTTCGATACCTTCAACGCGGTATATGTGAGCTATTTCAAGGACAAGTTTCCGGCGCGCGCTTTTTTGGGATCGGGCAAGCTGCTGTTTGGGGCGCGGTTTGAGATGGTGTGCGTGGCGGCGAAGGGGAGCTCTGATGGTTAGTTGGATCGCGCGGATCATTTGTGTTCTAGCGCTTGCAATTTGCTCGCTGCAAGTCTGGGCGCAGGAAGCTTATAACCAGGCGCGGCATTTCGATCAAGAGAAGACCCAATGGATCGCGAAGGTGATGATGACCATAATGACGGTGAAGCCTGGGATGACCCGCGCCGACCTGCTCAAGGTATTCACCACGGAGGGAGGGATTTCCACGCGATATCAACGGACCTATGTTTTCCAGGAGTGTCCGTATATCAAAGTGAACGTTGAATTTGTGCGGGGCAAGAATGGCTTTAATCCCGGGATTGAATTGTCCTCTGATGTCATAGCAAAGATATCGCAGCCATATCTGCAATTTTCTGTCACGGATTAGGTATTCCAGCTTGGGGATGTGATGTTCCCGCGGCATTTAGGAATTGCGCAGAACGCCGACAAACTCCGGTGATACCACCGCCAAGATGGCGGTGGTACGGGTAGGATGCCGAGCGATACCCGCCGCTGGGTGGAAGTTGTTGCATGAAGAGTGTCGCATCCCATATAAGTGAATGATTACTCATTCACTTATATGGGGACAGGTTGAACGGACGCGATTACAAAGCGCAGGCTGCTTCCGCATCTCCAGAGTCGAACCTTGCGTTGGGGGTGCGAGAGGCGAAGTACCGGCGTATTCTTGACGCAGCGGTGGAGGTGATAGCGGAGAAGGGGTTCGCGAACTCCCGGGTTTCAGAGATTGCGGCGCGCGCGGGAGTGGCGGACGGGACGATATATCT
>JBDTLH010000281.1:0-27445 GCA_039934875.1 Acidobacteriaceae bacterium
AGATACGGATTCGGAAAATAGCAGAACGCTTGCCACCACCACCAACACATAGTTCACGCTGGAGAGAGGGTAGAGAAAGCTGATTTCCTTTTGACTCGCAGCAATCATCCAGCAAAGCGTTCCCAGCAGATAGACCAGCAGTCCGCACATTACTTGCGGCTGGGCAAGTATGTGAAGCAGCATCCCATTTAGGGCCAAGCCTTTCGCGGAGCTCGCAGAAGCCGCGCCCAGTCCCGCTTTGATCATCAAGTGTCCGCTCACCACGCAAACGGATGACAGCGAGAACGCCACCCACCATCGCCCGAGTACGGCACGGGCTCCGTCGAGAACACCTGCTGGGGCCGCACGCAATTGGGCTCGGGCCACGGCGCCGGGGGAGATCTCGATCTGCTCTTCCATGAGCTTCATGACAATCATTTCTCGCACCTCCGCCGTAATCAGGAAGCGGCAGCCGCGCTGCTTGCAAGCTCAGCCCCGCGCAAGCTACGCTGCCAGTCGATGGTGATTCGCAGTCCTTCTTCCAGTGGGACAGTAGCTTCAACACCTAACATGCGATGGACCTTGCTGACGTCGGGCACGCGCCGGCGCACATCTTCATAACGCCGTCCGGCGATCTCGTCATACGGGATGAACTTTAGTTTTAGCGGAGAGGGACGGCCGCACAGGCGATGAATCACCCTTGCCAATTCCACAATGCATATCTCATGCGTGTTTCCGATGTTAAAGATCTCGTTGCTCTGCCCGCGTTCCATTACAGCGGCGATCCCGCTCACCGTGTCAGAGACGTAGGTGAAGCTCCTCGTCTGCTCACCGTCGCCGTGGATGGGTATCTCTTCCCCACGGAGGATCGCTCCGATGAACACGGACTGCGGACCACCCCACCAGGTGAGGTTCTGCCGCGGGCCATAGGAGCCGAAGATGCGAACGATGTTTACCGGGATCCCATACTTCTCCGCATATGCCAGGACCAGATGTTCATCGTTGAGTTTAGAAACCGCATAAGACCAGCGTGCAACCGTGGAGGGGCCTATGACGCAATCGCTCTCCTCGGAAAACGGGATGTTGGGATTCTTGCCATAGACATCAGAAGTGGATGCCAGCACGAATTTAGCGCACTGCTCCACCGCAATCTGAAGTACGTTCTGGGTACCCTGCGAGTTGATTAGCAGAGTGTCGATCGCGTTCCCGTAGCGGGGAATTTTATGTGCAGCCAGGTGCGCCACCATCGAGATGCCCCGGGATACCGACCGCAGCCCCTCAATATCGCGCACGTCCAGGGGATAAAATTCAAAGGCTGGATGAGAACACGCGTTCCTTAGATTATCGAGCGCTCCATGTGAAAGATTGTCCACTCCAGTGACGTGAAAACCACGCCGCAGTAGTAGATCCGTCAGGTGCGAACCTAAGAAACCTGCTGCCCCGGTCACCAATACTTTCTCGCCATTCATGCCATCACCTCGAGTCCTGTAAGCTCACCCGCGACTACGCCGATTATTTTTTTTGCTGCTTCTCCATTGCCGAAGAGGCGCAGATCAGGCGCCCCGGTCGGAGTGGCGCCGTTGTTGTTCCACAAGCTGGCCAACATCGGTCCCATGTTTTCCGCGCGTGACCCTATCAACCGGTTCCACCCGCCATCCAATGTCTCCAGCCACTCAGTCTCGCTGCGGATCGTAAGGCAAGGCACACCAAGGAAATACGCTTCCTTTTGAACGCCGCCCGAATCCGTAACGATAACGCGCGCATTGTCTTCCAGCGCCAGCATCTCCAGGTATGAAACGGGTTCAATCAACCGTATTCGCTCCGAGCAGGCCAAGCGATCTCTCAGCGCGCGCAGTGCAGGCTCTCGATCCAGCCAATCTCGCGTTCGTGGATGAACGGGGAATACGACCGGGTACGGGATGTTGAGCAACGAATCGAAGAATTCGGCGGTCTGGTCCGGGGATTGTGTGTTCTCCGCGCGATGTATGGTTAGCAGCACATACTCAGCGGCTCGCAGATGAAGGCGTTGCAATACACAGGACTTCGTTCTCGCCACCTGCCGCCAGCTCAACACCGCATCCAGCATCACGTCGCCCACCAGATGAACGCCTGCTGAAATTCCCTCATTATTGAGGTTCTGGACCGCGCTCCTGGTAGGACACAACAAGATGGTGGAGAGGTGGTCGGCAATCACGCGATTGACTTCCTCGGGCATTTGGCGGTTGAAGCTGCGCAGCCCGGCTTCCACATGGGCAACTGGAATGTGCAGCTTTGCCGCGGCCAGCGCGCCCGCGATCGTCGAGTTGGTGTCTCCGTACACCATCACCACGTTGGGACGTTCGTCTTGAAGCACCTGCTCAATGCGCTCCAGCATTGCGGCGGTCTGCTTGCCGTGAATTCCGGAACCAACTTCAAGATTGTGCTGCGGCGCCGGAATCGAAAGCTCGTTGAAAAACGTATCGGACATTGAGCGGTCATAGTGCTGACCGGTGTGGACCAATGTGTGGTGCACCGCACCGACCGCCTCAAACTTACGCAGCTCTGCCGCAATCATCGCCACTTTCACGAACTGGGGGCGAGCACCAACGATGGATAGAATATGCAATCTACGGTCCTTATTGGTTCTCGAGCAATTGTTCCACGGGCACGTCGCGCATCAGCTTCGCCGGCGATCCGCACACGATCTTTCTTGACGGCACATTGCGGGTAACCACGGAGCCGGCTGCGACCAAAGCGTCTTCTCCCACGCAAATACCTGGCAGGAAGGTCGCATTCGCGCCCACCCGCGCCCCCTTCTTCAACGTGATCCCTTTGTGGTATTTGAAGCGGTCCTTAGTGCGCCCGAGAAAATTGTCATTGGTGAAGGAGACTTCCGGGGCGACAAAGCAACTGTCTTCAATCTCGGAGAGAGCGGTAATGTAGGCTTCGGTTTCGATTTTGCACCGCTTGCCGATCTTCACCTTGTTTTCCACCGTCACTCCGCGCCCGATGATGGTGTATTCACCAATCTCAACGTCCTCACGGACCGATGCAAGGTCGGCGATCATGACCTTTGTGCCAATCTTGCATCCCCGATAGACGACGGACAGTGCCCCGATCAGGCAGGCGTCTGCAATCTCGCACGGTGCGAGTTGCTGTTCTGTGGTGATAGCGCTCAGGGCCGCCTTCATGGGCAGCTTGCCGACCACGGTGTTGTCGTCGATGCGTACGCCGTCGCCGATGATAGTGTCGGTGTGGATCACCGTGCCGTGGCCAATCTGACAATTGCGGCCTATCCGCACGTTTTCACCGACGACTGCGTTATGCCCCAACTGCGTGCCAGCTCCGACCTGAGCCGAAGGATGTATGTAGTTTGTCACTGTGCTCCCCTTGAATAGAAACCGGTACTCCGTCCTGCTCCATCGAGCGTTGGGCGGCTTCGAGAATTCGGATCACGCGGACCCCGTCTTGCGCGTCGCTTAGCGGCGTGGCCCTGGTGCGCACGCAATCGATAAAATGCTGGCATTCCAGCTTCAGCGGCTCTGACATATCCACGCGCGGAATGACGATGTCTCCAAAGCGGACCTGGATTGAATCGCCGTAGTTGCGGATGCTGGGCACTTCCGCGTGATTGTTGTATATCCTCAGCTTCTCCGTTGCCTCCGTATCATCGAAGACCGCCATCTTGTTCGCTCCAACGATTGTGGTCTTGCGCACCTTGTGCGGGTCCAGCCAGCTCAGATGGATGTGCGCCATGACCCGGTTCTCAAAGTAGAGGCTGAGGAAGACCACGTCCTCGATCCCATCCTGAATAAAGCTCTGGCCGCGCACGCTGACATTGGTTGGTTCCATCCCCAGGATGTAAATGATCTGCGAGATGTCATGCGGCGCGAAACTCCATAGCGCATTCTCGTCGCCGCGAATACGCCCCAGATTCACGCGCTGCGTATAGATGTAATAGACCTCGCCAAGCTCGCCGTCCTTGATCATGGTCCGCAGTCGGCGCACTACCGGATGGTATTCAAGCAAGTGCCCCACCATAAGAACTTGCTTGCGCTTTTCCGCCAATTCCGCCAACTCCTCAGCGTCCCGGAGGTTAAGCGTGAACGGCTTCTCGATGAAGACGTCACGTCCCGCCAGAAGCGCTTTCTTCCCCAGCTCATAATGAGTTACGGCAGGGGAAGAGATCACCACCGCCTCGACCTCATCCCGGCGCAGCATCTCATTGAGACTGCCGGCAACGTTCACTTGAGACCATGCCTTCTTGGCCGCGCCTGTCCGCTTTTCATCCATGTCACAGCACGACGCCAGCTCGCAGTCCTTCAGATCCGCGAAACTGCGCGCCACGTTCCACCCCCAGGCACCAAGGCCAACAACGCCGACCCTTACCATAGCCGCACCTCCATTTATCAATTCTTTGAATCGAAACTGCTAGACCTTTGAGTATTTCGTCTCTACCGGCAGCCGATGTCCCCCGGCGCTTCGCGCCATCAGTCCGAGGTGCTGCCGAATCGTCCGCAAAACCTTCATTTTGCTTTGGCCGATTTTGCGCGCGTGCAAGGTCATCGGCACCTCCACAATGTGAAAGCCCTGTTCGGCAGCGCGGATCAGTACCTCCGCCGCCGAAACAAAACCGTTCTCTTCGAACGCGATGGACTCGACAACGCGGCGGCGATACGCTCGGAATACGCTGGTGTAGGTGTACAGGCGCACCGGCGCGATACATTGGTAGAAGAGCGAGCATCCCTTGCTCAGCAGCAGCCGCCAGCCAGGAACGCCATCCACCCGACCATCGGGATGATAAGGCGAAGCCACCGAAATGTCCGCCTGCTCTCGATCAAGGGCATCGACCAGCAGCTTCAGATTTTCCGGACCGTACGAACAATCCGCATCTATCGTACAGACAATATCTCCATAGGCGTGGATGAAACCCGTCCTGAACGCTGCCCCGATGCCTTGATTGCGGCCATGAGAGACGATTGTGCACATCGAATCGTCTCCGAATGCCCGCTTCAAAGCTGCCTCGGTCAAGTCAACGCTCCCATCATTGACGAACACGAACTGCACTGACCGACCGGGCCAAAACGCCCGCACGTTTGCGAGCCGCTGTGCCAGGGGCTGAATGCCCGACTCTTCGTTGAAGACCGGCACCACCACGGAGATGGATAATGTGTTCATTGGCGTCACCTGTTTCTGGGTCGGGTGTGCATCATGCGTTTACTGCGTCAATAAGAGCGTTAGCCACTCTCATCCCCTGCTCATCCGAGAGCTCCGGGTAGATCGGTAGGGACAGTACCTGCTCTGCCGCAAGCTCCGACTCGGAAAAATCGCTGGCCTGGTGACCCAACCCGCTGTATATCGGTTGTAAATGGATGGGGACGGGATAATAGACCATAGTTGTGATCCCGCGGTCGCGCATCGCCTTCTGCACCTGGTCACGCTTTTGCACCCGGACCGTGTACTGATGAAAGACGTGTTCACACCCGGAGACAACCCGGGGGATTGCGATTCCGTCCACCCCGGATAGCGCCGCATCATACAAAGCCGCTCGTGAGCGGCGCCCCTCATTCCATTCTTCCAGATGGCGCAACTTCACCCTCAGAATGGCCGCCTGTAGTTCATCCAGGCGGCTATTCCATCCCTGCTCAACGCTGAAGTATTTTTTGGTCGCTCCATGCGCGCGAAGGGAGCGCAGCCGCGCCGCGAATTCGGAGGAATCGGTCACAATCATGCCCCCGTCGCCGTATCCGCCCAGGTTCTTGCTTGGGAAAAAGCTGAGGCAGCCAACGTCGCCCAGGCTCGCCGTGCGCTTGCCCTTATATTTGGCCCCGATGGCCTGCGCATTATCTTCGATCACGCGCAGGTTGTGCCTGGCGGCTAGCGCGAGAAGCCGGTCCATCTCCGCCGGATGGCCATAGAGATGCACGGGGACGATTGCTTTGGTGCGCGGCGTGACCTTGGCTTCGAGCTTGTCGGGATCAATGCAAAACGTCGCTGGGTCAATATCGACAAACACCGGGACCGCGCCCAGCGCGCTCACGCAGTCCGCGGTCGCGATGAATGTGAACGGAGGCAACAGAACCTCATCTCCCGGCCCGATATCCGAAGCGCAGAGTGCAATCGTGAGCGCGTCTGTTCCAGAGCCAACGCCCACCCCGAACCTCCGCCCGCAAAAAAGCGCAATCTCATTCTCCAACGCTTCCACCTGCGGCCCCAACGTGAAGTGTTGCGACTCCAACACCTGTTCGATCGCGGTGTTGATCTCTGTCCGGATCGATCGATACTGAAGAGGAAGATCAAGGGGAGAGATAGCTTCTTGTGCCTGCACTGCGGAAGAGTTCATATTCAGCCTTTTTTAAAGAGATTGTTTTAGGAAGAGATTGCGGTTCAGTAGGCGCCTTCGCCGGAGAAAATGGCCATCGGTGTCTTTAAAAGAATGCTCATATCAAGCCCCAACGAGGCCTCCCGTGCGTATTTCAGGTCGAGGCGCACCATGTCTTCAAAGGTGAGCCGACTGCGCCCGCTGATCTGCCACAGCCCGGTGATCCCGGGCCGCGCTTCCAGAATCCGACGCAAGTGCCATAGCCGGTACTGCGCGACCTCATACGGCAGCGGAGGACGGGGGCCTACCAACGACATCTGCCCTCTAAGCACGTTCCAGAACTGTGGGAGTTCATCGAGGCTGGTCTTGCGCAAGAAACGTCCCGCTCGCGTGACCCGCGGATCGTTTGTGATTTTGAAGACGTTATTGCCGGTCTCGTCCTTGTTTCTGCATGCTTCTCCGGCGATGAAGCTGCTGATGTATTCGTTGTGAATTGCCGAAGCGCTGTTGACGTACATCGTTCTAAATTTGAGGAAGACGAAGGGGCGTGCGTATTGCCCTACTCGCTCCTGTTGGAAGAGCGCGGGGCCCTCAGAGGTAAGCTTCACCAGTATTCCGATGGCGAGCAACAGGGGCAACAGCAGAAGCAGGAACATTGAGCTGATAACAATATCAAGCACCCTCTTTGTCCCGCTGGCATGTGATTCCGCCTTGTATCTGAGGTCGGGATATACCGTCAGGTCCGTGGCGCACTCCGGAAAACCTAACTCGGATTCGGGAAATTCATGCACCGAAATAACAATGCATTGCGCATCGCCAGCCGGCAACTCCCTCTGCAGCAGGACCTTGATCTTTGCCCGGATTATCGCGGCAACCTCATTGCCAGGCCGCTCCACTTCTGAAAATAGAACAGCCAGTACAGACCCTTCCTTGAACCAGCCCACCAGGTCGGTGTTGCGCACCCCTGCTGTGAGCGCGCCACAGAGGTCTTCGCAGGCAGCCCTGCGCGTCTTGCCGGAGAACAACTTGCCACAATCCAGAAGCATGAGAAGAAACGGCTTGCCCGAGCGCTCCGTCCTTCTGCGCTCAAGACAGAGCAGGTTCAAGAATTCCTGCTCATTCAAGAACCCCAGCGGACGGAGGCCGAATCCTGCCGTATTGCCGGCTCGCCCCGTGAACGATGGCCTCGCCAAAGTTGGTAGCATGAAAGCACACATAGCTCTTACTCTCGCTTATTGAATAGCTGAAGCTTTTCTGGTTCTTTAGATCGACAAGATCAAATGGTCCAAAATCTGGGTTTCCCATTCTTCGTCTGCGTTCTTTACAGGCGAAGGTGGGATCCAGGCACTATCGAACGGACTCTTCCGCGGTTCTTAATGCTCAAACGCAGCCAATGCGGATTCAGGCATTTCCATCCGCAAGATCCGGGCTGGGTTGCCGGCCACCACAGCATTGGCGGGCACATTCTTCGTCACCACCGAACCTGCGCCGACGATCGCGTTTTCTCCGACTTCAACCCTGCACAGGATGGTCGCGCCGGATCCGATCGATGCCCCTCTCCTGATCAGCGTCCGCTCCACCATCCAGTCCTTCTCGCCCTGAAGCTCCCCCGATGAAGTGATTGCCCGCGGATAGGTATCGTTGATAAACGTGACGCCGTGGCCGATGAACACTCCATCTTCGATGGTGACGCCCTCGCAAATAAAGGTGTGGCTCGAAATTTTGCAGTTGTGGCCGATCTTCGCGTTCTTCTGAATCTCCACAAATGCTCCAATCTTCGAGTTGTCTCCCACTTCGCACCCATAAAGATTGATAAACTTCGCGAGCCTTACATTGCTGCCTAGCTTCACGTCCGGGGAGATGCACAAATAGTGCCGCTTCATGCCGCCGCTCCCTTGGCCTTCACCTTGGAACCAATGAAGCTCAGACCCACAGCGGCGCCTCGCTTCTGAATTGATATCTGCGCCGCTTCCAGCATTTGCACCACTCTCAAACCGGCGCGGCCATCATTGAACGGCCTGGTGTTTTGCGAGATGCAGTCATGGAAATACATCAGCTCTGTCTTGAGCGCCTCCGTCTGTTCCACCCGAGGCACCCACGCGTCTCCCGAGCGATAGCTGACTAGCAGATCGCGCACATCCTGTGCAGTGTTGATGTAGGCTCCCTTGTCGTAGACCTTCACCTTTTCATCATTTTCCAGATCGTTCCAAACCAGCATCTTCTTTTCTCCGCCGATCAGCGTCGTTCTTACCTTCACCGGAGAAAGCCAATTCACGTTTAGATGGGCAATCACATTGTCCGGAAAATAGACGGTGATGAAAGCAATGTCCTCATGGCCGTTCAGGTGTTTTTCTCCCGTCGCCACGATCGCCTCAGGCTCGGAGTCGATGATGTAATCCATGATCGATAGATCGTGTGGCGCCAAATCCCAGATGACATTGATGTCATGCTGAAAAAGTCCCAGGTTGACCCGCAGCGAGTCGTAGTAATAGAGGTCACCCATCACCCCGGTATCAATCAGCTCGCGGATCTTCTTTACCGCCCCAGTGAACAGGAACGTGTGGTCCACCATGATGGTCAGTCCCTTCTGCTCCGCCAATTCGATCAGTTCCTGCGCCTGCGCCACGGAGGAGGTGAACGGTTTTTCCACAAACACGTGCTTCCCGTTGCGCAACGCCTCTTTCGCGATTCCATGATGGGTCCAGACGGGAGTGATCACCGCAACTGCATCGATCCGCGGAGAGTGCAGGACCTCATCGAGGTTGGTGGTGGTGTGTACGCCTGGATATACCATCTTGGCCCTGCGCAGCGCGCCGGAATCCTGGTCGCATATCGCGGCAACCTCGAAACCGCTGCATAGGCTAAGGTTTCGAACGATGTTCGGTCCCCAATATCCATATCCAATAACGGCAACTCTGATCATCTTTAACCTCGCTAACAGCGGTTTGGTTTCCGGCTTTACAGGCTGCGGAAGTTTGGTGGTCCCCGACCTTCGCCCGGGAATCAGTGATTGAAAATGCTAGGGCGCGCTTTGACGCCGGGGACACATAGGCGTAACTGTTTTCGCAATTTACTCAGCCACTTGGGTCTGAATAGCTTAATCAGAGCTTCCCTAGCGCTTGGGTGCGCGTTTCAAGTAATACTGGCTGTAGTAAGACTGGGCTGCATCTTCGCAGTCATTCAACACCGCGCCCAGAAGCTTGGACTCTTCCAGGCAGGCAAGCGCTTTCTTCAACATGCGCTTCGGAGTTGCGCCTTGCCGCACCACCAGCAGCGTTCCATCGCTGGCAGCCGCCCAGATCAATGCATCCGCAACTACGGTCACCGGCGGGCACTCGACGATGACCCAGTCGAACATCTCTTCGCCGATCTCCAGCAA
This sequence comes from Acidobacteriaceae bacterium, assembly GCA_039934875.1. Classification (GTDB taxonomy): domain Bacteria; phylum Acidobacteriota; class Terriglobia; order Terriglobales; family Acidobacteriaceae; genus JBDTLH01. Next base: position 9,660 of record JBDTLH010000281.1, read on the forward strand.
TGCCTTGACCCGGTCCGGCTTAAGGCAGAAATGCGTGTCTGCCGCCCGTGCTCCTGTAGGCAGAAACCACAACGGCAGCCCCTGGACCTGGCGGGTTAATTGCTCGATTGTTCCGCCCGTTCGATGCCAGCCAGCTAATCCCTCGCTGGGCGGCGAATTCAGCACTGTGCTCAACCGTCCGCGCTGAACATCGCCGTCAATCAGAAGAATGCGCTCGCGACCATGTCGCGCCATCGTAATGGCAAGGTTCGCGGAGATCAGGCTTTTACCCTCATCCACGATGCTGCTCGTCACCGAAACCGAACGCAGCTTCCGTAGCTTGCGCTGAAGTTTTAAACGGTGCCCCAGCATACAGAACTTCTCCGCCCCTATGCTGCGGTCGTCGTCCAAAGCTACCAGCCGATGTTCCGGCTTCTGCTCGATCCGGAACGCCTCCGTCCGCGCACCCGTCGCGCGGGAAAGCGGCCCTGTGAAGCCGGTCGCGGATTGGTTTCGTGATAATGATTGCACTGGTTCTAGAGACCCGATCATTTGAAAAAATCCTAAGGAAGCTCAAAGAAAGCTCTGATTCAGCGGCTACTCCGGTAAGTCCCAGGTCGCCCTGTGAGCCAGCTTCGCAACTCTTTGAGCGTCGCGACTGCGATCAGCTTTTCAGATAAGTGAGCAGCGTCAATGCTGGGACGGTGATCACAAGCAGCGATGCCGCGATCCATTCCACCCATGTTTGCCGCACCCGCTTTTGAATCTCTTCCACCGTGCTCAACGGAGGGACCGTCCCCAATATCGGGGCCGCAAGCAGTCCTCGCACGTCCGCTTCAGAATAGATACGCGGTTGCAGGGCTTCCATCAGCATGGCAAGCGCCAACCCGAAGCACAGTCCTCCCGCCAGCCCTGCCCCACTGAACTTCATCCTTATTGGAAAGTAGGGCGACCGCGGCAAGCTCGGCGGATCGAGAATGCGGAACTGCTGCCCTTGCTGGCGCTTCTCCAGGTTGGTGGCCATCTGCGATTCCATCTTCTTCGCCAGCAGCGACTCATAGCTGCTGCGGGATTGGTCGTGATTGCGCGTCAGCGACGCTAACTGCTGCTCCCGCACCGGCGTCAAATTCAACCGCGACTGGTATTGATTGATCTCCGCCTGCGCATCGGCGATGTCTTTCTTGCGCGTGCTGATCTCGAGTTCGTTGGCCTTGATCTGTCCCTCCAACTCCAGCGCGGGAGTGCTCCTGTGGCGTACTGCCGCCGCAGCTTCTACGTTCCCGGCATTCTTCGCCTGCGCAGAGTCCCGTCCCGTCTGCAACAGCCTCTCCGTGTCGGAGATCTTCTGCTTCAGGCGCGCTACGTCTGGATGTAGTGGGGTGTATCGTGCGTTGGCCTCTGCGAGCTGTACCTCTAGCGCCGTTAATTGCTGTTCGAGCGTCAGCGGGCCGTCGCCTGCAACTCCTGGTACATCGCCCTCTCCGCCGTATCGCGTCATCATCGATGCCAGATAGAGCCGTTGCTGCTCCGCCCGGCTGAGCGCCTCCGTCGCCGCTTGCAGCCGCGATTGCAGTCCGGTGAGTATCTGCAGGTTGCTCTGCATCTGATCGGGCAGCTCGCCCAGGTGCTTCATGCGGAACTCCCGCAGCGCTAGCTCCTGCTGCTCCAGGTCTTTGCGGGCATAGTCCAGTTGTGACTCAAGAAATCGCGTAGTGTCCTCTGAGAGTTCTTGCCGGTTCTGCATGTTCTCTTCGAGAAAGAGTGAAGTGAGCTGTTGGGCGACCGCTTGGGCAATATGGGGGTCCCTTGCGGAATAGCTGACCTTGAATCCTGAGAGCTCCTCCCGTGCGCCTTTCACCAGTTCAATGGTGATGTCATCTCGCATTTGCTCCACCAGCAGGTCGGGGTTCTGAGTTTTCTCTTTTATTCCGTAGAGGTCCAGGTCGTTCATGATCCGCAGCAGCCGGGTGCGGCTGAGTATCTGCTCGGTCATACTCTGCAACTGAAGTTGCAAATCGACGCCGATATTGGGCGTAACGTACTGTGCGGGAATCTTCTGTTGCTCCACCAGCACAACGGTCTCTGATTTATATCGCGCCGGCACCAGCCAACTGGCCCCCAATACTGCTCCCCAGATCACCACAGTGGGCAGCAGTATCCACCACCGACGACGCTTCAGCAGGTTCCAATGGTCTCCAAAACTGCGCTTACCGGCATTTTCTTCGCTGCCTTCCACTTGTCTCCTCGATTAACTCACTGGCCGGGGCGCCCGATTCTTTGCCTGCGCTCTTTGCGAGCGAAATGTGGGCCTCACGTATTTCGCAATCACCGCACGGCGGATAAGCACAACTCTGCGGCGACTTTCTCCACCGCACCGGAGGAAATTCCCGGATACATGGGAAGCGACAGAATGCGCTCGGCCAGCATCTCCGTCACAGGAAGGTCCCCCCGGCTGTAGCCACACGAACGGTATGCCTGCTGCAAGTGGACCGGCACCGGATAATGTATTCCAGTCTCAATACCCGCGCCATTCAACTGCTGCCGCAACCCGTCCCGATCATCGGACTGGATGACATAAAGGTGATAGACGTGTTCGCCATACGACGCCTCCGCTGGTCTCACCAGAGGCGATCCCTCAAGCAGGCTGCCGTATAGAACCGCTGCCTCGCGCCGCTGCGCGTTCCAGCGGTCAAGATGCGCCAGTTTTACCGCGAGAATTCCCCCTTGCAGCCCTTCCATGCGCAGGTTGAGGCCGGGGAATTGATGCTCGTATTTCTTTTGCGCGCCATGGTCGCGCCACATGCGCAGCAATTGCGCAAGCTCGCTGTCGTTGGTTACAACCGCCCCGCCCTCGCCGCACGCCCCTAGATTCTTCCCGGGATAAAAGCTGAAGCAGCCCAGAGTGCCCAGCGACCCTGCCTTTTTTCCTTTGTACTCCGCACCGTGCGCCTGGCAAGCATCTTCAACCACGGCCAGCCCATGCGCCTGCGCGACCTCCAGAATGGCATCCATGTCCGCCGTCTGTCCGTAGAGATGGACCGGAATGATGGCGCGTGTATATTTCGTGATCGCCTCTTCCAGCCGCGACGCGTCCATGGTGTACGACAGCGGGTCAATATCCACGAATACCGGTGTCGCCCCCACCGCGCTAATCGCCTCCGCGGTCGCAATGAAGGTGTGCGCGACGGTGATGACCTCATCCCCAGCGCCAATGCCCAGCGAGGCCAGCGCGAGCTGCAGCGCGGCGGTGCCGTTGCTCACCCCGACGCAATGCCTCACCCCAAGATAGCTGGCGAAGGCCCGTTCAAACTCTTCCACCTCCGGCCCCAACACGAAGGAAGAATTGCTCATGACCCGATGGAAGACCTCGAGCAGCTCAGGCTCGATGCTGCTGTGCAGCGCTCTTAAATCTACGAAAGGTATTTTCATGTAAACTCTATCCGACGTTCAGAAATTTAATCCGCCTGGGACTGGACGGGCAACGCTGCGAGACAAAAGTTGTGATAAGCGCGTAGCTTCGCCATGTGACTCACATCTCTGTGATTCAGGTCGTTTACTGCGCACACCCAGATGCCGATACTTCTGAATCCGGGCCCGCGCTTCATGGTGAGAGTAGTTCGGCCGGGTATTCTGGAACAAGAGTACTTAGGTTGGTATCTCCGTTGTGAGTACCGCAATCTTCTTAGCAGGGATATATTCCTTAGCTCCGATGGGCGGCTCCTCGGGTTACCAATTCTCAATCGCGGTTTGCCGAAATGATTACCAGTGACCCGTAGCGCCGGCGGTCCGCCCGTGGTCCGTCCGGCTGTCAGGGGATGCAATTCAGTGCTTGTGCCAAAGACTTCCTCAGCAGCACCGGCCGCGCGTTCGCGCTAAACTTCTATATTCCGCGTCGCAATCTCGCGCGTACTCCGACCGAAAGTGAGAACCTCGATGTCACCACAGCTATTCATGGGTTTCACTGGTTACCAAGGTGCGACCTCGCTATGAGCATCGCCCTGTTGTCCGCGGTCGAACAGCTCTCCCTGTTGCGCCAAAAGAAAATCTCTTCCCTCGAATTGACCGAAGAGCACATTCGCCGCATAGAGCGCCTGAACCCGATCCTAAATGCGATCATCGATTTCGATCCCGATCGTGCTCGCCTCCAGGCGCAACGTCCGGCGAGCGGACCTCTCAGCGGCCTGCCTCTCACCATAAAAGCATCCATTGCAACCGCGGGATATCGCTGCGAAGTCGGCAGCGTACTGAACCGTGGCTATATCCCAAAGAAAGATGCCGAAGCGGTCGCCAACTTGCGAAGCCAGGGCGCGGTGATACTGGGCACCACCAACTGCCCTGAATTTCTCATGGCCTATGAAACCAACAACGTGCTCTATGGCAGGACGAATAATCCCTGGTCGCTCGAGCACACCGCGGGCGGATCGAGCGGCGGCGAAGCAGCAGCCATTTCAGCCGGTCTCTCCGCCGGAGGCCTGGGCAGCGATAGCGGCGGCTCCGTCCGCGAACCGGCGCACTTTTCCGGCATCTGTTCCCTCAAGCCAACCTCAGGCCGCATTTCCAGCGCCGGACACTTGCCGCCATGTGTCGGCCCCTTTTCCACTCTCGGTGCCATCGGCCCCATGGCCCGCACCATCGCCGACGTGGAACTGCTCTTTCGGGCCGCGTCCGGACAGCACCTCGACACACCATCCGTGAATTTCTCCGAAGCCTCGATCGCCGCCGCAAAGCAAGTCCCAATCGGTTGGTTTGAGGATGATGGACTCACGCCGCTAACGCCGGAGACACGACGCGCCGTATGCGATGCAGCGGCAGCCCTTGAACATCAGGGATTCAACGTCAGCCCCTTTCGTCCTTCCTCGCTCGAAGCAGTACGCAAACTTTGGCATATTTTTTTCGTGCAGTGCGGTGCGATGTTCCTGGCGCCGCTGGTCGCGGGAGGCAGGAAAGAACTCAGCCCTACCTTTCGCGGGTTCCTCGAGATCGCCGACGCACTGCCTCCGCTGACCGCCGAATCCTTATTGCAGGCCTGGGCAGAATCCGATCTGCTGCGCGCCAAACTCCTCGCGGAGATGCAGGAGTTCCCGCTGCTTCTCCTGCCCGTCTCTTCCCTCCCCGCCTTCCGCCACGGGGAACGAGAGTGGACCATCGAAGGCCGCAATCTCAAATATCTGGATTCAATGCGCTATACCCAATGGTTCAACTTGCTGGCCTGGCCAGCGGCGGTGGTCCCCGTGGGACAATCGGACGGCGGGCTCCCCATTGGCGTTCAGATTGCCGGAATGCCCTTTGCCGATGAACTGGTGCTCACCGTCGCCGCCGCCCTCGAGCACGAGTTCGGCTACCGCCCTCCTCCCCTGCGATAACGCCGGAAACGTTGCGAACTCGAATCAAACATGCTCCTTGAGTGTTGTCACAGGACCTCTGCAACTTCTCACCGTCTCATCCCCTCACAATCAGCACCAGCAGCCAGCCATTCAACACGGCGATGGCGACGGCGATGGTCCAGGCCCCCGCCTTCAGCAGCGGACCATTCGCGAATTGCCCCATCTTCTGCTTATCATTGGTGAACATTACCAGCGGAAACACCGCGAAGCTGAGTTGCATGCTGAGCACCACCTGGCTTAGTACCAGCAGCTTGGCGGTGCCATGCGCGCCATAGAGCGCGGTGACGATGATCGCTGGAACCAGCGCGAGCCCGCGCGTCAGCAGGCGGCGGAGCCAGGGCGCGAGGCGAATATTAAGAAAGCCTTCCATCACGATTTGTCCGGCAAGGGTGCCGGTGATGGTGGAGTTTTGCCCTGACGCCAGCAAGGCAAGCGCGAACAAGGTGCTCGCCCCGGTCACCCCCAGCAGCGGTGTGAGCAGCTTGAACGCGTCTTCGATCTCCGCGATATCTGTCCTTCCCGCGCGATAGAAGGTGGCTGCGGCGACGATCAGGATTGCCGCATTCACAAACAGCGCAAACATGAGCGCCACCGCGGAATCGATCTGAAAATACCGGATCGCCTCGGTCTTGCCCGGCACGTCCCGCTTGAAGTCGCGCGTCTGCACCGTAGCGGAGTGCAGATACAGGTTGTGTGGCATGACGGTTGCGCCCAGTATGGCAATCGCGATGTAAAGCATGTCCGGCTGGGTGATCATCTGCGCCGAGGGTACAAAGAATCCGTGCGCAATGGCGACAAAATCGGGGCGCGAGAAGATGATCTCCAGCGCAAAACACGCACCCACGATGCCGATCAATCCCACCACCATAGCCTCGATATAGCGGAAGCCGCGCTGCTGCAAATGCAGAATGATAAGAACATCGAGCGCGGTCAGGCACACGCCCCAGATCAGCGGCACATGAAAGAGCAGGTTGAGCGCGATGGCGGTGCCGATTACTTCGGCGAGATCGCAGGCGGCGATGGCAATCTCGCACATGACCCACAGCGCTATCGAAACCGGCCGGCTGTAATGGTCGCGGCAGGCCTGCGCCAGATCGCGCCCGGAGACCACGCCCAACTTGATTGCCAAGCTCTGCAACAGAATCGCCATGCAGTTGGAGAGCATGACCACAAAGAGCAGTGCGTAAACATATTTGGACCCGGCGGCAATGTCCGTCGCCCAATTACCGGGATCCATGTATCCCACCGAAACCAGAAAGCCGGGCCCGGCAAAGGCGAACAGCTTGCGCCAGAAGCTTGTGCTCCGAGGCAGGGGAATGCTGGAATGTGCCTCAGGCAGGCTGGGAGTACCGGGAATCAATCGCCAACCGGAACCCGCAGCCTTAACTTCAGTGCCCACACCATAGTTAACCATGGTTAACCCTAGGAGGTCAATGGAGCGGCTCCCGGTTGCCCTACGCGGCTACTTTTCCTTCACTGGCCTCACCCAGACTTTCTCCGCCACGGGACGTCCGACTGAGGTCTTCCCGTCCGGCGTCTTCAACGTAAGCGTCTGGTCGTAGTTCTGGCACAGCACCTGTATGGCGACGCCGGGGCGCAGTCCACGATCGTCGAGGAATTGCAGCAGCCCTCGGTCGCGCTCATAGACGCTGGCCACCACATATCCCGAAGCCGCCTGCGCCTCCGAGAGCAACCTCCATCCCCGCCTTCTCCGTGCTGCCGGCGTCTCCGGAGTCGCCTCATTGCCGTGCGGACACACCCCCCCGCGCCCCAGTTTTTGTGCCAGTTTGGCCTCAAAGTCCGCGGAAATCGCATGTTCTAGCCGCTCCGCCTCATCGTGCACCTTGTACCACTCCATGCCGAAGACCTCCGCCAGCATGCGCTCGATAAGATGGTGCCGGTTGATGGTGCGGCGGGCAATCTTCTTGCCTTCGGAGGTGAGCTGCACGAGGCCTTCCCCGCTCACCTGCACAAACCTGTCTTTCTTCAGCCGCCGCAGCGCCATTGTGACCGCCGGCGCCGAAACACTCAGGCGGTGCGCCAGCGCCGCGGAGATCACGACCTCGCCTTCCGCCTCCGCTTCCAGAATCGCCTTCAAATAATCTTCTTTCGAGACGGTAATCATCTCACTCCTGCCCCATAGTAACGCAGCGAGGCACGCAGTTAATCCTGGCCTGGGCACGCCCGCGGATTTTGGGCAGCCCCCAGCATTGGCGGCCTCCTGAAAGCTGTGTGCAAGAGAACACTCCAGAACGCAAAAATTGGCCAAATATGTTCCAGCATGCAACGGCGTGGTTTAGTGCCGCAGTGAGTGCAGAATGTCGATCCCGGATTGATGCTGGAAAGGCGCGGGATTGAAGGTCAGCACAAACAAGAGCAGCGCCAGCACCGCCACCCACGTCTGTGCGGGCGAAAGCGCGGGCTGCTCAGGCACATGCGGATGCCGAAAAAACGGTAGGAACAGGATCGCGCCCCAAAGCAGCCATCCGCTCCATGCGAAGACCCCCAGCAGTATCAGCGATACTGCGACCAGGGGCGAAATGACGCGGTGGATCGCCGGACGGACCGCGTACAGTATGTGTCCGCCGTCGAGTTGTCCGCCAGGAATGAGGTTGAGCGCGGTCGCGAAGATGCCCACCCATCCCGCCAGCAGTATCGGATGGGGCTGAATATAGGCCAGCAAGTGCGGCAGATGTGATGCCGGCAGCAGCCAACGCAGCAGTGAAACCGCGAACGGCGTTCCAAAGATGGTGTCGGGATCAAACGCGGACGGCAGCATCGGCTTCGAGAGCACAAGCCCGGCCATCACGAGCGGGAGGGCAACGCACATCCCGGCAAGAGGGCCGGCAACTCCGATATCGAACAATACCTTGCGGCTGCGAAAGGGCGCCCGAATCTTGATCACTGCCCCTACCATTCCGATGAGCGTCGGAAAAGGCAGGAAAAATGGCAGCGTCGCGTCCACACGGTGCTTGCGGCAGTAGAGATAATGTCCCATCTCATGCGCCAGAAAAAACGCCAGCAGCGCGAAGCTGAACGGCAGTCCGTGCGCGAGCTCCCGCGGATTTCGCATGACCCAGCGCAGCGGAAAAGCGTCCGCCGATGGCCCGACCCCGGACCCAAAGATGGGAAGATCGTGGACGAAATTATAATTAAGCCGCGCCCCCACCATGGTGCTGGTAGCCAGGGTAAGCAGCAGCAACAACAAATGAACGCCATACCGCGGACGCGGCGCGGCAGCGCGAAACAGCAGCGGCGCAATCTCTGTCTGGGTTTCCGTGGTGGGCAGTTCGGGCATCCTTGTGGCGTCGAATGTTGGATGCTAGAAGATGGTCTGCAGGTCTTTGCCCGGCTTGAATCGCACTGCCTTGCCTGGAGGAATATTGACCTCCGCGCCGGTACGCGGGTTTCTCCCTATTCCGGTCTTGCGGGGCCGCACATTGAACACCCCGAAGCCGCGCAATTCAATCCGCTCGCCTTGCGCGAGAGACTGCTTCATGCTCTCGAAGACGGTCTCTACCGCGATCTCCGCCTTGGTCTTGGTGATGCCGGTGCGCTGGACGACTTCGTTGATGATATCGAGCTTGATCACTGGGAACTCCGGTTTAGCAGATGCTAGTGGCTGTTTGCTGCAATGTCAATCCGGTGGGCACAGCGACCGTCGATGGTTCGTTTTGACGAACTTTTACCGTCCTGCCTGCATTGCTACTCACGCGGAGAGATGAGGCGGTGCTACGGGTACCTGCTTGCGCATGACGCGCGCCACCGTGGATAGAACAGTATGCATGCCAAATGGCACCCTGTTTGACAGAGCGTGAACGTCGGCATGTGGCAGTGGGGAACGCGTTGACCTCTGATAATCTGTCGGTTACTTATCCAATCGAGGTTACGGCAGCAATGGCAATCAAGAGCGACCGCTGGATCCGCAAGATGGCGCACGACCACGAAATGATCACTCCCTTTAGTGAGAAGCAGGTGCGCGAAGGCGTCATCAGCTACGGCCTCTCCTCTTTCGGATACGACCTGCGCGTGGCCGACGAGTTCAAGCTCTTCACCAACGTCAACAATACCGTCATCGACCCCAAAAATTTCGATGAGCGGTCGTTTGTTACCATTCAAACCGGATGCGCCATCATTCCACCCAACTCGTTCGCCCTGGCTCGTTCCATCGAATACTTCAAGATCCCGCGCGACGTGCTCACCATCTGTGTAGGCAAAAGCACCTACGCGCGCTGCGGCATCATCGTCAACGTCACTCCCTTCGAGCCCGAATGGGAGGGCTTCGTGACCCTGGAGATCTCCAACTCCACGCCGCTACCCGCAAAAATTTACGCCAATGAAGGCCTCTGCCAGATACTCTTTTTCCAGTCCGACGAACCCTGCGAAACCAGCTACGCCGACCGCGCTGGCAAGTATCAAAACCAGCAAGGGATCGTGCTTCCCAAGTTGTGAAGAGAACCTTTGTAGATGGGAAATCTCCGCTGTTTTCTGACTGTTCAATGCATAGGATTCAGAGGAAATGACGCGATCAACTGCCAAAGTATATGTCCTCCTGGTCGGGCTGCTTCCGTATTTCGCAGGTTGCCTGCTCGTGGTTGCTACTCGTGACCACTGGTTTTGGATCATCGCGGGTTTGCTTACAATTGTCCTCTGTACCTCATTCGCATACATCATCAGGAGTAGCGCCGATAAGCAGCGGGCAAAGCAAATGCTCATCGCTGATCCGATCCTGTACGGATTCGAATTCTTCATCTCAGCCGTGATGGTTCGTTACATGATTCTCGGACGATAACGGCGTTTACACTAAAGGCGATGAACACCGAGCGACTCAACGTCGATCCTGCTGACGCCAGCGCCTTTCATCCCGCCATCCTCCGGGCGGCCGAGATGCTGCGCGCGGGGAAGCTGGTCGCGTTCCCCACCGAGACCGTCTATGGACTGGGCGCGAACGCTCTCGATGCCGATGCCGTCGCCCGCATCTTCGAAGCCAAGGGCCGTCCCGCCTGGGACCCGCTCATCGTCCATGTATCCGACCCGGAGATGGCGCGGACCCTCATGGTCGATGTCACGGAACAGTTCAATCGCCTGCAGCAGGCGTTCTGGCCCGGCGCGCTCACCCTGCTGCTGCGCAGAAGCGATCGCGTCCCCGACATCGTCACCGCCGGACGCAGCACCGTCGGCCTGCGCATGCCCTCCCATCCCACCGCGCACGCTCTCATTCGCGCTGCCGGTCTTCCCATCGCCGCGCCCAGCGCTAATCTGTTTTCGCATACCAGTCCTACCACCGGCTCCCACGTTTTGCATGACCTGGACGGACGCATTGACGCCCTCCTCGACTCCGGACGCGCTACCATTGGCGTCGAATCGACGGTCCTCGACATCACACAGTCCCCCGCAATCATCTATCGCCCCGGCTCAGTCACCCGCGAGCAGATCGAAGCCCTGATCGGCCCGGTCGCAGTCTATGCCCACAAACAGGAGTTGGCACTCGAAGGCGGAGTGCTCCCCTCCCCCGGCGTGGGGCTACGCCACTACGCCCCGAACGCGAAGCTGGTGTTGGTCGAGGGCGGTCTCACAGAACTGGTGCAAACCGCGCGCGAACAGACGCAATCCGTCGCCCACAATCGCCTGGGCATCCTCGTCCCCACCGATTGGAAGGTGCCCGAATTGGGGCCAAGCATTTTCTTCCCCTGGGGCAAGTGGCGGTGTTGGGATGAACTCGCGAAACGTCTCTACCTCGCGCTGCGTTATCTCGACGATCTCGGTGTAGAGATGATCCTCGCGCCCCTGCCAGATCACGATGGCCTGGGCGCCGCACTGCGCGACCGTCTGCAGAAAGCTGCGCGGGAATAGTGGTGCGTCTCGAATTCTCGAAGCTGCCGGAACAATGCAGCCCCTGGCGACTGTGCCGCCCCGCGGCTCCGAGACTCTCACGATTTCTGCTACCATCACCCCTGATGCCGCGAAAGTCCCCACCGGCCGCACCCCCGTCCAAGCGCAAGCCGCAATCCGCCGTCGCCCGCGCCATCGGACGCGAAGGCCGCGACACCACCGACCTCGTCATCATCACCGGCATGTCCGGCTCCGGCAAGGCATCCGCCCTGAAGGCATTTGAAGACCTGGGCTACTACTGCGTGGACAACCTTCCCATCGACCTCATCCCGCAATTCGCGCAGCTTGCCATGACCTCCTCCGAGATCGAGCGCACGGCCATCGTCGTCGATGTGCGCGAGGGCCAATCGCTGGAAAAATTTCCCCGCATGCTGCAGGAATTGCGCAAATCACTCAGCACGAAGCTCATCTTCCTCGAAGCCAAAGACGACATCCTGGTGCGCCGTTACAGCGAGACACGGCGTCCTCATCCTATGGGCCGCAGTGAGACTGTTCCGGATGCCATCACCGCCGAACGCACCCGCCTGGAGCCCATCCGCAACGTTGCCGACGTCGTAATCGATACCTCCAAGCTCAACGTTCACGAGTTGCGCGCCCACATCATTGAAAAATTCGGCCGCGAAGCCCAGGACCACGCCCGGAGCCTAATGACCGCCGTGGTCAGCTTCGGCTTCAAGAACGGGGTTCCCTCCGACGTGGACCTGGTCTTCGACGTGCGCTTCTTACCCAATCCGCACTTCATTCCCGAGTTTCGTCCGCTCACCGGCAAAAACGCCAAGGTCGCGAAATACGTTCGCTCCTTCCCGCAGACCCGCGAGTTCCTCAAGCGCACCGACGAGATGCTCAAATTCCTCCTCCCCTATTACATCCGCGAGGGCAAGACCTATCTCACCATCGGCATCGGCTGCACCGGAGGCCAGCACCGCTCCGTCATGATCGCCGAAGAACTCGGCAAGAGCCTCGCCAAAGCCGGATACAACGTCAAAACGATCCATCGCGACGCTCCCAACGCCTGATGCCGCCCATCTCCACTCCACCCCGCCGCTGGATCGTCCGCGATCACGACCACGCCGCCGCCCAACAGCTCGCGCTCGAACTGAATCTCCCCATTAGCGCCGCCCGTCTGCTCGTACAACGCGGACTGTCCGATCCCGCCGCCGCCGCGCGCTATCTCGACCCCCAACTTAGCGACCTCCACTCCCCCTGGCTCATGCGTGGGATGCGCGAGGCCATCGACCGCATTCACCGCGCCATCGCGAATAAGGAAGACATCCTCATCTACGGCGATTACGACGTGGACGGCACCACCGCCGTCGTCATCCTTAAAACCGCGATTGAACTGCTCGGCGGCACCTGCGATTTTCACGTCCCCCACCGTATCAAAGAGGGATACGGTATGCGTGAAGACCGCATCGAAGCCGCCGCTGCCGCCGGCGTGAAGCTGGTCATCAGCGTGGACACCGGAATTCGCGCTTTTGCCGCCGCCCAAACCGCCGCACGCCTCTCCCTCGACCTCATCGTCACCGACCATCACCTGCCTGAAGCCGGCGCCGTCCCCCGCGCGCTCGCCGTCCTCAATCCCAACCAATCAGGATGTGAATATCCCTGCAAGCACCTTTGTGGCGCGGGCGTCGCATTCAAAGTGGCGCAAGCATTGTTTGAAACCGAGCCGCCGGAGCGTGCCGGGAAACTTACGCGCAGCTTTCTCAAGATGGTCGCGATCGCCACCATCGCCGACTGTGTCCCTCTCACCGGCGAAAATCGCGTCTTCACTAAACTGGGACTTGAAGAGTTGCGCCGCCCAGTGAATGCGGGGCTGCGCGCGCTCTTCTTCGTCGCGCAGCTTGATCCCGCGCGCAAACGCCTGCGTTCCTCTGACATCGGCTTTCGTATCGCCCCCCGCATCAACGCCGCCGGACGCATGGACGTCGCCGGCGATGTGATCGAGCTCTTCACATGCCGCAAAGATGAAGAGCGCGCTAAGGAACTCGCAAGCAAACTCGACGGCCTCAACACCGAACGTCAGCAGACCGAAAAGCACATCCTGCGCGAAATCGAAGACCGCATTGCCCTCGATGCCACGCTGCGCGACTCTTATTGCCTGGTGCTCGATGGCGAAGCGTGGCATCGCGGCGTCGTCGGCATCACCGCCTCCCGTGTGGTGGAGAAGATGTGCCGCCCCGCGCTGGTCATCTCCCACGATCCAGCCACCGGAGAAGCGCATGGCTCGGGCCGTTCCATCCCCTCCTTCCACTTGCTCGGTGCCCTCGAGTCCTGCGGGCACCTCTTCACCCGCTTCGGCGGACACGCCCACGCCGTCGGCTTCGCCCTCGATTCCGCCCGCGTTCCCGAGCTGCGCTCTGCGCTCGAACTTTACGCACGCGAACGTCTCACCCCCGCCGACTTCGTCCCCCAACTGGAAGCCGATCTCGAAGCTGATTTCGCTGACCTCAACCCCGATCTGCTCCACGCTCTGCGCCGCCTCGAACCCTTCGGCATCGGCAACGAAGAACCCATCTTGATTGTTCGCAACGCCAAGCTGCTCGAAGCCCCGCGCCAGATTAAAGAAATCCACGCCAAACTGCGTTTGTTCCAGAAAGGGGCAAAACCCCTCGACGCCCTCGCGTGGCGCATGTATCTCCGCACCCAGAGTGACGCCCTCGTCGCCGGAGACCACCTCGACATCGCCTTCCGTCTGACCGAAAACGAACACCCCGACTTCGGCGGCATACAACTGGAAGTTGTGGATTGGATGGTCCACCGGGCTCTGCCGGCAAACGCCTAACTTGCTGTGCGACAGAGATACTGGTATAAGCTCCGGGGGCAAATGCGTGGTTCAGCACAGGAGGTCGCGTACGGGGTCGCCTTGATGCACGATGATATCGCTGCCGAAATGTGCGATGCCATCCTCCGAAGTGGATGACCCCTGCGCGGATAAATTCGAGGCAAATAGCAGAACAGCGGAAATCAATAACAAGAGCCAACGTCGGAGCATTCTTCCCTCCTTAGTCAAATGAAACCTTCACCAGGTGCTGTACGCAGTGCCCTCTGAGCTGACACCGGTTGCTCCGCTATGCACATCAATAATGCCACCCGTCTCCTGGTCGGGGCTGGCAATTGCATTGTCGTCCTGCACCGGCTGCCATGTCGAGTTGCTGTCCGTGATAGGGTCTTTTGGGAGTTGCCGCAGATACCCTGCCGAGACCAGCTCATCCAGCGATTGCGGCGCTTTGTCTTTGTCAAGCGTGAACTGGTCGATGGCCGAGCGCAGGGTCGCGAGGTCCTGCTTGAGCGCCGACTCACGGGCATGCTCCACGCTCTTCTGATAGATCGGGATCGCCACCGACATAAGGATCAACATGATCGTGAGTACGATCATCAGCTCGATGAGGGTGAAGCCCCGTTTCGCGATTTGTCTGCATCCGCGCTTCAGCATCTTCTCCCGCCTACCAGTCCTTATACTGCGTGCCGTTCAGCGCCGTGGCATTTGACTTGCTGTATACGTCAAATACGTCCTGACCGCCCCAGGTCTCAGCCGTAGGATCATCTTGCACTGATCGCAGTCCCCAGTCGGTATTTCCGGTCATGGGATCAGTCGGAATCCGGCGCAGGAAGCGCAGTTTTTTCGCGCCTACATCCACTCCGTCCACCAGTGTTTGCAGGTCGGGCGGATAATTCTCGCTGCCCGCCTTGGTGCGAAATGCGCCCTTGTCGGCAGCGTCTTTGTAGCGATCAATGGCGTCCCTCATCTCCCACAGGTCGCGCCGCAGGTCCCGCTCTTTTGTGCGGCGGATCTGCACCCGCACGATGGGCACCGCCACCCCGGACAAGATGCCCAGGATGACCACGGCAATCACCAGTTCGATCAACGTGAAGCCGTGCGATTTGTGAGCACACCGCATGTTACTTTACGGTGATCTCCGCCTGCGAGCCCAGCACTGGAATCACCCCCTGCTGCGCGTTGCGCGCCCCCGGCTTGGTAATCGCAATCACCGATGTGCCCGGCGCCTTCGCTTGCAGCGTCAGCGTATAAATCGTTCCCTTGCCAGAAACGCCGGGTGCGTCGGGCGGACGCGACGCTGAGATCACCAACTGTCCGGTAGCTTCGTCTTTGCGGTTCACCAACGCAGCCGGCTGTCCATCTTTGGAGAGGAAGCCGCCGTTCGAAATATTCACTACAGCGATCTGCTTGGGATCATAGGTTATCTGCAGAGGAACGCTGGCCAGGTCCTTCGCATTGTCCACGTTGATGTTGACAGCGAAGGTCTCACCCACCTGATGCGTCGCCTGGACCGGGTCCACGACCAGCCGCATCTCCGTGCCGCTGGTCTCCTGCGATGTCTGCTGGGTGTTCGCGGGAGCGGTGGTGGTGGGCTGAGGCTGCCCCGCGGGCCGCACGTCGGTTACCGGAGGCGCAGGAACCGTTGTCCCCGCCGCTCCTCCAGGATTCGCGGAGCGCCGGCGCAGGTCGATCCCGTTGTTGGTGCCGATGTCGATGGCGCGGCGGTTCTCGTCCGTAAGGTACTGGGCGCGGATGATATGCGGCACCAGCACGAACACGACTTCATCATCCACTTTGTCGGTGTGGTCAGAGCCGAACAAATAGCGGAAGAACGGTATCGAGCTGAATCCCGGTATGCCCTGCCACGACTTGATGTCCTGCTGCTCGATGATGCCGCCCAGCATGTTAACTTCGCCGTCCTTGATGCGGATCTCGTTGTCCACTTTGCGCTGGCTAATGATCGGCTGCGTTATGCCGCCGATATTCACGTTGCTCGATACAGACGAGATGTCGAGGGTCAACTTCAATCCCACATCGGAGTTGGTGTAAACCGTTGGTGTGATGTCAATGTTCACGCCCACGTCGATGTATTGGAAGTTGGTGCCGATCAGCGAATTGAGGCCGCCGAGGCCGCCCACGCCCGCCAGTCCCGGTTGATAAGAACCTTGCGCAATGGGATAACGGCTGCCGATCTTAATAGAGGCCTTGGCCCCGCTCTCGGCGCGGATTCGCGGGTTCTCCAGCACTCTGGTATTCGCATCGTTCAACATCGCGTTCAGCGTCGCGGGAGGAATGTTGACTGCAAAATTATTCGCGTGCAGGTTATTAAATGTATTGAGCGTCAAGCCATTGCTGGTGGTGGTTTGCTGACCGCTGCCGTTGTTCACCGTGCCGGTCCCGTTGGTGCCGGTGCCGCTGGTGGTGCCGCCGTTGTTGGTCGTGGTCGTGGTGCCGTTGGGCGGGGTCAAGCTGATGGCCAGCGGGTTACTCGTGGTGGCATTCGCCGGGGGCAGTAGCAGTCCCAAGTCGCGTATCTTCTCCCGCCGCACCTGCATTACCATCACGTCCACTACGACCTCAGGGCGCGCTTTGTCGAAGTCGCCGGCGATTTTTTCCGCCAGCGCTACCTCATCAGCAGTACCGCGGATGGCGATCGCATTCTGTGACTGGATCGCCTGGATTTTAATCCTCTGGCCGACGATGGCGCGGATAGCGGTGACCAACTCTCCCAGCTCATTCTGCCCGGTGGTGCCTCCGGTCACGTTGCCGAAATAGATGGTCTTGTAAACCTGGGTTTCGAGGTCCTGCCGCCGGTTGGTGGTGTTCGCGGCGACCAGAATGGTGTTGGAAGTGACCGGCGTCCAAAAGGTCTGCGACAGAGTCGCCACCACCGTGAGAGCTTCGCTCAAAGTCACATGATCGAGCTGCACCGGGATTCTTCTTCCAACATAATCAGGGTCGAAGATCACATTTATTCCCGCCAACTGCGCGATAGTTTGATAGATTTTTTTGCTGTCGTCGGTAGTGCTCAAATCCAGCAGTTCATTGTTCAGGGGCGCCAGTTCAATCGGACCGGGAGCGTTCAACGCCATCTGCTTGAGCGTATGGTCGGTTGACTCCTCCTTCTTCTGTGCCTTTGGAAGCGTTCCCGCCTTACGCTGCTTCAGTTCCTGAGTCGCCTCCACTTCCTGCCCTGCCGCCATATACTCCGGATCAGCGGTCAAGCCAGCCTGGAATTCCGCGAGCGCCTCTTCGAGCTTGCCCTCCTGCTTGAGCTTTTCGCCGCGCTTGACGTGTTCGGCCGCGGCATACAGACGCGAGCGATCGTAGGCGATGCGGTATTTCAGGTCTGCGGGCTTCAACTCATAGGCGCGCTTGTAGTTCTCATAAGCGCCGATGGGATCGTTCTGAATCTCCGCGACGCGGCCCTTGTTGTACAGGCTGCTGGCGCTGTCCGCCGCTGCCGCTCCGATGGCAATGGCGCAACCCAGCGCCAACGCTATCCATGCCTTTCTGCCAATTCCTGTCCAGCGCAATCAAGCTCCTTCAATAGCGGCTTCCACGTCTCTTGATGCAGAGTACTTCTTCCCGTGAGGGCTTGCAAGAGATGAAGTATAGCATCCGTAAGTTCATGAAACTGCAACTGTTCTGCGTGCTAGCATAAGCATTCTAATGGCGCACCAACATCAGCCGATCGAAACCAAGCCGGGCAAGCCCCAGCATGTTAAGCGCGATCCGGTCGCCGCCGG
>JBDTLH010000282.1:0-10251 GCA_039934875.1 Acidobacteriaceae bacterium
GTGCCATTCGAGAAGCGCCGCCAGTGGGCGCGGGGAAAAACACGAATACGGGAGAGGTCGGCAGGTTCGATCTCGACTTCGTACCAAGCCGTATCCGAGGGCAGCTCGCGCCACATGTGTCCGCGACGGCGAAACAGGAGCGCCTTGCGGATACTGTTTTCGACGCTGTTCCCGAGATCGGGATGCAGCACGATCGGTTCAAATTGCAACCGGTCACGGTCGAATTCGGACTGATAGAACTCGGCTTGCAGGAAGGAGGCGATCACTTCGGGTTCGAGGGCGCGGCGGAGCATCTTCATGCTGGCTCCTCCATTTTGCCCGCCCCGGCACGGCGGCGGCGGTGGCCGATCACGAAGGGCAGCGAAACCAGCGCCAGCAGCAGCAGCATCAGCACCAACTGCACCATCGCAACATCGCGCAAAGTGGAGTGGAAGAGAGCAATGCCGAGTACGACCATGCCACTGAATAGCAACTGCAGCCATCCTGTATTGGCGATTTTGCGCGACATTTCAAACGCAATCAGCGTGACCGCAAGGGCGTAGATGCCGGTAAGGGCGGCATAGAGCGCCAGCAGATGTCCTGACTGGTGGAAGTTTGCGCCAAACAACAATTGCATGATGGGCTCCGGAAACGCCGCCATTACGGCGACGGCGATCCCGGACATTGCTCCCACCACCAACAGCGGCCAGCGCAGCACCTGCCATGCGCTTTCTTCCTTCTCCGCGCCCGCGCTGATGGGGAACATAGCGCTGACCACCGACCAGCAGAAGAAATAGAGCACCCGCCCGACCAGCGCAACCGCGGCATAGATGCCAGCCTCGGCCGGAGGGAAGAAGTGCTTCACCATGAGAATGTCGATGTTGTTAATGACGACTTGCCCGACAAAAAACACGATGGCCTGCATGCCTTCGCGGAATGATGCGGGTTCAAACCGGGCCGCTGCGTCCTGCGCTTCGTTCTTATGGGGCTTGTTGCGCACGGTAAAAAGATATGCCCCCAAGACCGAAGCCGAGAGCGCGCCGACTGCGCCGAAGACGCCGTATCCGATATACACCAGCAACAGCGCGAAGCCCAGCTTGAGCGCGGCCTCCAGCAGGAAGTTCCAGGTGAGTTTGGGAAACTCGCAGAGCCCCTGCATCCAGCCCCGGCGCACGCCGAGGGGAACATAGAATGCGATTGCCAGTGCGAGTACGATCAAGAGCTTGTTATCCCGTATCTGCAGGTAGTCGGCAAACTGCCGGCTGAAGAGAATCAGCACAATGCTGAGCGAGATACCGAACATCCAGGAGCGCCGGATGAGCTTTTCATAGATGCGGCGGCGCCCATAAGCGGTGGTGTTGCGGGCGATGAACTTGGCGCAAACCAGTTGAAATGAAAGCGTGACCGCCGAAAAGAGCATCAGGATGGTCGCGGCCGCGGTGACCTGCGAAAATCTCGCCGGCCCCAGCATGCGCGCCATTGCCACGTTAAAAAAGAAGTTGAAGCCGCTGACCAGAGCGGAGCCGGCGAGCATGATGATGCTGCCGCTCACCACCCGCGCACCAGTCGAAGTCTCCCCTCCCGGCGCTCTGCTCAACAGATCGCGCAAGATGCCCGGATTGATTGCGGGAATGACCTGAGAGCGTGACATAACACCTTTTTCGTTAGGCAGCGAGTTCCTGTTGCTGCCGCATTGCATTGGGCAGGAAGCTCGAGAAGCTGCGGGCGGCGTCGGTGCTGGTATCAAAAATCTCAAACAGGCGGTCGGTGCGCGTCAATTCCAGCACGGTAGCGGCCTGTGGACTGAGACTCGCGAGCTTAAGGTCTCCATCGCGCTTCATGCACTCCGCCATACACTCCAGCAACATCTCTATGCCAGCGGAGTCGAGTTGCTCGATCAACGCCATATCGAAGACAAGTTGGGGGCGGTCCGCCTTCAAAAAAGGCTGGACATCGCGGAAAAAGCTCTTCGCCTCGCGCAGATTTACCCGCGACGGCATACGCTTTATGACTACTGGCCTACTCGTTTCCATGGTCCCTCGCTACCGTAACTGTTCTGCTCGCGACGGTGCCCGGCAAATGGCCCGCCATGGAGCTCTTACTTACTTCCGTGGGGAACGCTTTAGCTTTCAGTCGCTTGCGGAAGCTGTCCACGATTCCCCTAAACATTTGTGTGGGCAAGAAGGATGCCAATCTTCCGGCGCTTCCCATCAGGCGCACTGCGGGAGCACCCGAAATCTCATTCAGCAGCTTCGCATCAGAAATTTCGGTGGTCCTGCCCTTTGCCGCATTAGCGATGTGGCGGGCCCCGGCAACGGAATGCAGCAATTCCAACCCCGCGCCGACATAAGTGAACGGCAGGACGTTGGATGCCTGCACTACGGTGCCGCAATCCACCTCACAATGATGTTCGATGCTGCTACCCCTCGTAATGAGAGCTGCTGCTCGAATTTTTGTGTGGTCTCCAATATAAGCCGGAGCAACAATCCTTGCAGTACGATGAATGTGAGTACCCTCTCCAGCCCACACCCCGGGCCGGATCTCGCGTCCGGTAGGGCGAAAAGCGAGGCGGAGATTGAAAGCATCGGCGGTGAGGCGACGCAGGTCGGCGGCACTGCGCAAACGGTTGCCATAGGTGGCCGCCTTCATTCTAGGGGCGGAGTCTTGCCGCATTTGCGCACGCAACAAGTCAATACCCTGCGCCTTGGCCTTCGCGGTCGCCCAGAAAACTTCCAGGTCACCTGCGGAATCCTGCAGGTGCACGAACGGAAGGGCGGAGAATTCAGCCAGCGCGGTCGCCGATCCGAGCTCGAAATATGCGTTCGCCCGCACCACCAGTACCGCCCCCGAGGGCGGCTCGAGAGCAATCGCCAGTTGCTCTTCCGCAGTTTGCCAGAATTCAGCCTGGTTGCTCTGCAGCCATTGCGGCACGCCGCGAAAATTTCCCAGTCCGTCCTTGTATTCGGCGGGCGGCGGACCGGGTTCGGACGCACAGCTCACGATCAGAAAACGATGCACCCCCGTTAAAGCGAGCGCTTCTATCAGACGATGGGCCAGCGGGTGTCCCATGATGTGCAAGTTCCCCATTGCCCGCTCACCACTGCAGAACGAGAGCAGGTCAGAGTGTAAGTTTGCCGCACTGCCCCTGGGGTTCCGTTCCGGCTCTATCAGGAGGAGCGCGGTTACCTCCATGCTTCCCACCTCGGAGCTGCCGCCCGGAAGATCGACGACCGCCTGGGCACCCACTGTGGAATGCGCCGGAAGCGTTTCATAGGTTCCAGCGCCTTGCGCTTTTGTGCCAGGCTGAAGGAGCGAAGGTACTGGCGCATGATTTGCGGCATGGTCTGGCGCAGGGCTGCGTAAAAATTCATTACGCCCATCTCGTGCAGCCGCGCCGGGTCATTCAGCAGCGTAACCACCGCATTTGCCATTGATACCGCGTCGCCGGTCTGGTAGAACTGAACAGCCAGACCTTCATCCTGCGCCATTTCGCGAAAATCGGGGATATTAGCGCAGACGATAGGCACGCCGAACTCGCAGGCAAGGTGTGCAACTCCGCTTGATCCGGTGGCGGAGGAGTAGGGCATCACCATGCAGGAGGCGCTGGCAAACAGCTCCGGAATATCGTTCTCCGCCAGATATCCGGTAAATTCGATTCGGGGATCGTTCTTGCAGCTCTCCGCGATGCTCTCGACATACCCCGGGGTCATGGGATGGTTGCCCCCGGCGATCACCAGGCGGGCGTGTGGTATGTGTTGCGCAATCGAATCAAATGACTGCAGCAGCATCTCCAGGCGCTTATACGTGCCCCATTTGCCAAAGGCGACGATTCTGTGTGGATTGCCACGCCGGGAAAAGTCCGGGTATTCAGGACGCGCCGATAAGATGCCGTGGGCGCGAAAGTGCACGTTTTGTCCGCCATACTTTTCCATCAACGTACGGCGGTAGGCAGGCAGCAGTACTGATACGGAGTTGGACGCGAGAAGCATCCGGGTCGCCAGGTTGCCGGCGGTGCGATAAAGCGCCGGCATGCGCACGTTGGCATGCTCGAGGTCAATGTTCTCCATCAGATGATGCAACGTCACGTGGGTATAGACGCCCTGCATGCGGGTGAGCGCAGGAATAGCGAGGCCGAGAAACGCCTGCAATGGCTTGTCCCCGAAGGTGGAGAACAAAAGATTGAACCACACTACATCCGGCTTCAGTTCGCGGATGGTGCGCAGCAAGCGCAACGGATTACGGAAACTATTGAAGTCCCATTCACGGCGCACTTCAAAATCCGCAAGCTCGCTTTGCTCAGCGCCGGACAGCGCCGGCTCCAACCTGTCCGCAAGCACGGTGAGGCTTAACAGCGGATCCGCTTGCAGTTCGCGCGCGATGTGATATCCGTATTCGCTCAGCCCTCTCCGGCTCGGAGGAAAAGCGGTAATGAGGCAAATCTTCATGACGGTCCAAAAGTGCTTTCCTGGAAGCCTATTTTCTGAATTCTACGGCTAAAACAGCGTGAGACGGATGACTGGTCGTATAACCGTAGTCTGACCAACTCCCGTGAAGTTCATGAAAGACTCCTCCTGCAATCCAAATGAAAGCTTCAGCGGATACTCCACCGGAACAGCGCCAAACCCGTCATTTACGGTTTGGGACAAAGGCCGTGTATAAGAGATGAAGAATCCACTCTGCACGTTGTCATAAGCGCCTATTGTTTTATTCGATTGCCAGGTGCCAAAGGCATTGAGGCTCCAATTGCGCTTCAGTCTGGCGTCGATATTCGCGCCCGGGGCGAGGGCCTGAGAGGTGGCATAAAAAGTGTCCTGCACCCGCCACGAGCGCACGATCTCCGCAAGACCGGTCACAGTGAGTCGCTGGCCGAATTTATGCTGCAAACCGGCATATGTCGAAGTGGTGAAAAACTCGCGGATCAGAGGCCTGAACTGCAGATCGTCGGCGGTGTAACCCGTGATGAGCGAGGTATGTCCCCAGGGGCGCCCCACCTGAAATTCAATCTTGCCGAAATATTCCTTTGAGTTCTGCTTCTGCAAAGTGAAGGGGCCGGACTCACGGAAGCCGTTGGCCCGCACCGTCAACCAGTTGAAGAGCGGACTGGTCTCGACAAAGAGATAGGGGCGCAACAGGTTTTCATTCAGGGCGATGGGATCGAGGGTGTCGCGCCGGATGGTGAACTCCAGGCCGCCATCGAGGCTGACGCGCTGCTGGCCGAAGTGCAGCACCGGGTTCACTCCCGCCGCCAGCGAGGTATCGACCGTATTACGGTTGATGATCTGGTTGAGCGCCGGGTAGGAGAATTTGCCGCGCGCGTCGCGCACCTGCCAGGAGGCGGTGATCGGGACCCATCCATCGGGCGCATAGCGGAAACCGGTGGTCTGGCGAATTTCATAGTTGGCGCGCGGCGGTGGCAGGGTCGCGCCCCCCGTGGAGAGCAGCTTTGCATCCAGTGCATAGATCGTGCTGTCTTCAAAGATGGGCGAGAATGACGTGTCGCTGGCAACGGTTAAATTCTGCGTGAGGTTGAGCCCGTGCTGGGCAGCGGTATAGCGTGCGGAGTCCAGCAGGCTGAAATCGGCGGGGTTGGTGGAGAGTTGGCTGGCCCTCGCAAATGCCACCATAGAGCGCGAAAGATCGTTCTTCTGCTGGTAGTAAGTGGCAAGCGCGATCTGATAATCGTAATCGTCCAGGTTCTCGGCGGGATTGCCGTAGGCTGCCAATGCCGCTTCAGCGTGAGTGCTGTCGCCCTGCGCGAGATAGGTGTTGGCCTCTCCCAGCGCCACTTGTTGCTCTGGTGCGCCGGCCTGCCGGGCGCGATCATAAAATTTGCCTGCCAACTCGTAGTCGTGCATGTAGAGAAAGAGGTTGCCCGCCACGATCATGTTGTCGGCGGTGACTGGAGTAGATTCGCCGATGCGCGCATCCGAAAATCCCAGCGAGATCTGCTGCTTGGCATCCTCGAAGCGGCCCTCGCTGGCAAAGAGCCGCGCCAATGCCAGCCGCACATCGACGCGGTTCGCGTCGGGAGCATTGAGCGCGCGCCCGAAGCGCTGCAGCGCTGCCTTGCGATTTCCCAGAGTGAGCATGGCATCGCCTGTGGCAAGCAGCACTCCCGCCTGGTCTCCACCCTCGCTCTCCGCCTGCTGGATAGCGCGCAGGGTGTTGTCCTTCTGGCGCAACTGCGCGTAATCATGCGCCAGTTCAGCGTAGATCAAGGGATCATGCGCGTCCAGCTTGATGGCTTCATTGAGCGCGTCGATCGAGCCTGTGAAGTGGCGCCCCTCATAGAGCGTGTCCGCCAGAGCGAGCCAGAGCGTGATGTCCGTCGGAGTATAGCGCAGCGCGGCGCGATAGTGCGTCTCCGCATCGTTCAAGCGGTGCAATTGACGGTCGGCGGTCGCCAGCGCGAGTTCAATAGGGCCTGAATTGCCCATTACATGCTGCGCCCGCCCGGCATCCTCGAGCGCGGCGGCGGAACGCTTCAATTCGAGATTGGCGAAGGAACGTCCCAGGAATGCAGTCCCGTTCTCCGGCTGCAGTTTGAGCGCCTGGTCGAAATCTTTGAGCGCGGCCACCGCATTCTGCTGATCGTTGTAAACGTAGCCGCGGTTCACATACGCCTCCACCATGTTCTTATCGCGGGCGATAGCGCGCGTGTAGTCATCCACCGCCTGGTCGAGCAGTTGCGACTGGCGGTGCACATGGCCTTCGAGCAAAGGGAAGTTGGGCTCATACGGGATGATGTTTTCATACTTCGACGCCAGCGCCAGCACATCATCGCGCCGTCCCATATCGTAGAGATCGTATGCCAGATAGACGGACGCGTTGCGGTCCTCCGGCAACTGCTTCAAGACCGCGTATCCCAACTCGGCGGAGCGGTTGTAATCGCCTCTGTAGAAGAGATAGCGCTCGCGCTCGCGCATGATGCGCACATCGGCGTCCATCTCCGGAGTGGAACGGTCGAGCCAGGTCTTCGCCAAGTCGATCTTGTGGAGCTCCAGCGCGGCATTGGCGGCATTCGCGATCAACGGTGCGTTGTCTCTTTGCAACGCATAGCCCTTGTCATATTGCGCCAGGGCGTCCTGGTAGCGATGCAGCGAGGTGTACATATCGCCTAGCGCCAGATAGGGCACAAAATCATCCGGATAATCGGTTGCCAGTGTCCGGAAATAGCGTTCGGCGGCGGCGATATTGTTCTCATCCCGCATTAGGTAGCCCATGCCTTCCAGGGCAAAACGGTTGTGGGGATCGGCTGCAAGCACCGCCTGAAATAGTTTCTGCGCCTCTCGCGGACGCTTCTCGCGCCATAGCAGGTTGGCATATTGCAATTCAATCAGTGTGTTTTTTGGGTCGAGCTTCATTGCGTCCTGCAAGTCCTGTTCAGCGGCGCGCAATGATTCCGGAGTGTCGTCGGAGGCGCGAATCGAAGCCCGCACCCGCAGGAATTCGGCCCGCGCGGGCCCTTCGATCTGCAGCTTGCTCACCTGCTGCTCGGCCAGCGCGACCTGCTGCTTTGCCTCGGCATCTTGACCCGTCGCCTTTAACAGCTCTGCCAGGTTGAGGCGCAGTTGGATGGGATACAAGAGGCCCTCGGGCACCGCCTCCGGCATGCGGGCAAGCGCCAGTTTGAACTCGCGAATCGCATCCTGGGGCCGCTTCTCCTGCCGCGCTATGGCCGCCTTCAGCGCGTGCACGCGATATTGATCGGGATCAATCGCCGCCGCGCGCTGTACATATTGCTTGGCCTTGGCCAGATCGTTCAGCCGGAGTTGTGCCTGCCCGGCGTTCAATTGATATCCGATATTGCGCGGATCCATTCCCGCAACCCTCGCCCAGGTCGCCGCTGACGCCTTCATGTTCCCCGCCAGTTCATAGGTATAGGCGAGATCGGCGAGCACATCGGGTTTCTGCGCCGGCGCGCTCTTCAAGGTGGCGATCGCGCCCGGAAAATCCTTTTCTTCGCGCTGATAGGTCGCTACTGCCCGGAATATATCGGTGTTTCTTGGGTCCACTCGCCGCGCCTTGGCGACCATCTCCTTGGCCTTGTCCGGCTGCTTCAATTTCATGTAGGCAATCGCCATCAGCAGCTCGGAATGCGCCGACGGACGTTTCGCCTCTGCCCGTTGCAGGATGCTGAGGCCCCGCTGCAAGTCGTTGGTGCGCATGAAGAGTTCCCCCGCCAGCAGCATGTCGTTGGTGCGCTCCGGATGCGAATTCACCACCTGTAGCAACAAGCGCTTCGCGTCTTCCACCCGCCCCATCTTGTCATAAGTCTGCGCCAGCCCGGAGAGCCCATCGGGAGCGCCCGGCTGCAACTTCAAACCACGCAAATACGCCTGCTCGGATTCATTGAGCTTGCTGGCCAACCGCGCGGAGTACCCGTAGAGAAACCACAACTGAGGATTCCCCGGCGCCGCCTCGGTCGCCTGCTTGGCATAAGTCGCCGCGAGCACCGGATTCCCATGCTTCAACGCATCGTTTGCGCCGCGCGCCAGCCGGGCCACCCCAATGCTGGTGCCAAAGCCGCTCGGACCGGCTTGCGCCGGGGCCTCCGACTTACCTTTTTTTGGCGCATTGCTGCTGCCTCCCACATTGAACGTCTGCGCGTTGGCTGCGACGGTAAAGCATGAGGTAAATAGCAAGAATCTGAAAATTTGCTTGCGAAGCATTAATTTATAATCCGCTCTGACCGGCGATTTAGCTGCACCGGTGCTCCCGTACCGCCTTGGATTACCGTAGCATCTCTGTCTTTCGAATGAAACCGACAAAGAGTCATTGGATGCGAGGTGAGCTGCCGAAGTTGGGCGTGGCCTTCCCACCGCCTCTTGCTGCGAGAGCGGCTTTCAATTTTGCACAGAAATTCGGCAGTGCTCCGCTCCAGAAACCCATTCTGCTGCATTTAGAATCAAACATGGCGTAAGCGCGCGGCGTTTGCGTTTCAGACGCTGAAGCGCTCTCCCATTTATTTGCAATCCATGTTCGCGACAAGCGGAGGCAGCACCTTTGATTGAAAATTCTATTTACAGAGAGCCGGGCGCCGCCATGGCGCCACGGACATCGCTACCAGCTATTATATTGCTGGCGCTTGCGGTGCACGGCCCTTTGTTGCTGATGCAGTTGCCGTTGCACTCTTACGACGCCAACACCCATATCTTTTTCGCCTCGCACTATGCCAACCACTGGTTCGATCCCTGGAACCTGAAGTGGTTCGCCGGCTTTTCGCAGACTACTTATCCCCCGCTGGTGCACCAATGGATTGCCCTCTTCTCCCACATCATGGGGCTGGGCCTGGCCTACATGCTGGTGCAGCTCATCGCTATTTTGCTGCTTCCCGTGGGTATGCTCCGCTTCGCGCGCCTCTGGGTGGACGAACGCTCCGCCACGTATGCCGCTATCGGCAGTATCTTCCTTGGTTCGCTCGCGATGTTGGTTTACCAATCGGGACAATTGCCCAACATCTTCGCTTCGGTCCTGGTGCTCAACGCGCTGCCCTATGGCTACGAGTGGTTGCGCCGCGGCGGCTTCCGCGACATGCTCAAGGCGCTCTTCATCCTGCTCGCCGCCGGAGCTGCCCACCACGTTACCGCTCTCTTCGGAGTCATTCTATTCGCCACCCCAGTCATTATTTTGGCTTGGCTCAACCGGCACGACGGCGTAGATGAGGAGGACAGACAGGCCAGCACCCTCGGCATTCTGGGCCGCACCATCCTGCTTGGAGTGCTGCTCCTGATTGGCATCGCAATCGTTCTCGCTCCTTACTGGATCCAATTGCGCGCCAACCCCATCAATCAGGCCCCCATTGCCCACGGATCGCGCGACAACTACCTTCTCAATACCTTTAGCGGGCTGAATTTCTGGATCATCCCCTGGGGAGCGATGATGCTCGCCATCCCGTACATCTTCTGGAAGGGCTGCACCCGCCTCCGTCTGGCCCCGCTCTTCGTCTTCTGGTGGATCACCACCATGATCGGACTCGGAGGCACCACTCCGGTCGCGCGCTTCCTGCTCGGGCGCGCCTTCGAGGTCCTCACCTTCGAGCGCTTCACCTATTGGGCGACTTTGATGGCACTCCCCTTCGTCGGACTGTTGGCAGCACACCTGATCGAGCGCTACTCCATCAAGGCGCTGGTCGGGCTTTCTATCCTCTCCGTCCTCACCTGCGCCACCTCAATCGCCTGGACGACTTTCCACCCCATCGCCAATGCGAACTTCGCTCCCGACCCGATCATCAACTTCATGAATCGCGACCAGCACAACCGCTTCCGCTAC
>JBDTLH010000283.1:0-9741 GCA_039934875.1 Acidobacteriaceae bacterium
AGTGACAGTCGAATCTCCTTGGCGCTTCTGCATGATAATGTGACTGCCTTTTGACGAACACGAACGAAACTGTGCTGTCCGAGAATTCGGCAGACCTGATCCCCGCTGAGTATCCGCCGCTTAACGCCCAACCACTACGTCCATGCTGGAGATGTAGGTTTCTGTGTGCAACCGGGACTTTATCTCTCGTGATGAGGCCGTCTCCAGGAAGAGTTCAACCGCCTCCTGAAGATTACGTCGCGCGATCGGGAGGGAGCGCCCCTGGCTGGCAATATCAAGCTCGGGACAGAGCGCGACATACAACCGGCCCTCACGCTGGATGATTGCGGTGAATGAGGTCCGCCTGGAATTGGCAACCTGTGGCATAGCAGCATTCTAACTCTTCGTATAATAGCGTTTGCTCACCCCTGACCGGCAACGATTCCTGGAACTCGCACGCGTGCATCGGACAATTCCGGTGGCGCGAGCTCTCTCTTCGGACATGCTCACCCCGGTTGCGGCGTTTCTGCGGCTGGCGGAGGGCGAATCGCATGGCTTTCTGCTGGAATCGGTAATAGGCGGTGAGCACGTGGGACGGTACACATTTCTCGGCGTACGGCCCTACATGCGCGTAGAGACACGCAAGAACGCGATCACAATATCACGCGCAAGCGGCGACGAGCAGCGCTCCGGGGATGTGATGGAAGCGATCTCCGGATTGATGGCGGAGGCGCGCATCGCGCCGGAGCTGCTGGCTGATCTTCCACCCTTTGTCAGCGGTCTGGTCGGATACTTCAGCTACGACATGATAAGAAGGTGGGAGCCGGTGCCATCGCTGACAGTCGATCGCACCGATCTGCCCGATGCCTCTCTTCTCTTCTTCGACCGCATCGTGGCCTTCGACCATGTAAAGCAGCAGGTGTTCCTGATGGCAACGGTTTTTTTGCAAGGCGGCGAGTCAGAGGCGGCTGCCGCTCGCGAATACGACCGCGCGCTCGCATCTCTGAATGAAATAGAAGAGCGGCTGAACGCGCCGATTGTCCGCGCGGGAGCGGTGCACGCGGAAGAGATCAAGGCGCGTGCGATTACTGAGCGGGGAGACTTCCTGCGCTCGGTGGAGCGCGCCAAAGAGTATATCGCGGCGGGAGACGCCTTTCAGATTGTGCTGTCATTGCGGCTGGAGCTAGAGTTGCCAAAGACACTGGCTCCCTTGGATATATACCGAGCGTTGCGCCGGGTGAACCCTTCGCCGTATATGTATTATCTGCGTGTCGATGGGCTGGAGATTCTGGGATCCTCACCGGAGATGCTGGTGAAGGTGCGGGGGCGCGACCTGGAGTATCGTCCTATCGCCGGTACGCGGCCGCGGGGCAAGGATGTGGCCGAGGACCTGGAATTCGAAGAGCAGCTTCGCTCTGACCAGAAGGAGCTCTCAGAACACGTGATGCTGGTGGATTTAGGGCGCAATGACCTGGGCCGGGTGAGCGAGTATGGATCGGTCGAGGTCGCGCGCTTGATGTTCATCGAGCGCTACTCGCATGTAATGCATCTGGTCTCTTCGTTGCGCGCGCAATTGCGCAAGGAGTTGAGCGCGCTCGATGCGCTGCGGGCGTGCTTTCCCGCCGGCACGTTGAGCGGAGCGCCCAAGGTGCGCGCCATGCAGATCATCGAAGAGCTGGAGCCGGTACGGCGGGGAATATATGGGGGGACCATTCTGTATGCCGATTTTGCGGGAAACCTGGACTCCTGCATTGCCATCCGCACGCTGGTGGTGCGGGACCACCGCGCCTATGTGCAGGCAGGCGCGGGTATCGTGGCGGATTCAAATCCTGAACTGGAGTATCAGGAGTGTATGAACAAAGCCGCTGCGGTGCTGCGCGCGGTGGAGATCGCGGCGGCGGGGTAGCTCAGCTCGCGTCCGCCGTTAGCACGCAACACATGTACCGGGACGGGCGCGGCGATGTTCCTGGGGTCGATGCGCGAGGGCCGGATCAAGTGGTGGGCGTTGTATTGGTAGAGGACCTCGATGCCGACCGTCCTGGCCGCAACCATAAGCACAATACAGGCTGCGAACAGCAGTATCCATTGGCGACCGCTGGGCAGACGTAATTGCACGGTTCATTAGACGCTGGGAGCGGCGGATTCGGTTCGCCGCAATTGGTTGGTTACAATCGAAACTTACCCATTATGCCGCTCCAGCTATTCAACACGCTCTCTGGCCAGGTAGAAGATTTCCTTCCCTCACAAGACGATACGGTACGAATGTATGCGTGCGGCCCTACCGTCTATGACTACGGGCACATCGGCAACTTCCGCACGTTTGTTGCAGTCGATGTGCTGCGCCGCTATCTGCGCTACCGGGGACTTCAGCTCAAGCACGTGATGAACATCACCGATGTGGACGACAAGATCATCCGCAATGCAGCGAAGGCGGGCCAGAGCGTCAACGAGTACACGGGCAAGTATGAGAAAGCGTTTCTGGAGGACATGGTAACGCTGAACATCGAGCGTCCGGAGCGGTTGGTGCGCGCCACCGAGCACATAGAAGAGATGGCGCGGTTTATTGAACGGCTCAAAGAGCTGGGATACGCGTATCGCACCGATGACGGCTCCTATTACTTTCGTATTGCGAAGTTCCCCGAATACGGCAAGCTCTCGAAGAAAGACTTCGGAGGCATGCTCGACGGCGCGCGGGTCGAGGTAGATGAATACGAGAAGGACAGCGCCCGCGATTTCGCGTTATGGAAGGCCCCCAAGCCGGGAGAGGCGAAGTGGCAGACCAGCATCGGTGAAGGCCGTCCGGGATGGCATATCGAGTGCTCGGTGATGGCGATGAAAGAGTTGGGCGAGAGCTTCGATTTGCACGCCGGCGGCGAAGACCTGATTTTTCCTCACCATGAAAACGAGATCGCGCAGTCCGAATCCTACAACGGCAAGCAGTTCGCCCGCACCTGGATGCACGTGCGTTTTCTACTGGTGGAGGGCGAGAAGATGTCGAAGTCCCTGGGCAACTTCTACACTTTGCGCGACCTGCTGTTGAAGGGGCACAAGGCATCCGCGATCCGATTTCTGCTGGCCAGCGTGCCCTATCGCAAGCAGTTGAATTTCACCTTCGAGGGCTTGCGCTCGGCGCAGCACTCGGTGGAGAGATTGCGAACTTTGCGGGAGCGCCTGGCGCGGGGCAACTTTCCCGAAGGCTCGAATTCCAAGGTGCAGAAGCTGGCGCAGGAGACGCGCGCCCGCATCCAGGCCGGCATGGACGATGATCTGAATACCGCGCAGGCCCTGGCCGCCGTCTTCGATATGACGCGCGAGGCGAATACCGCGGCAGACAGCGGAGAGCTCCGGGCGGGCGACACGGCTGAGTTGCTGAAGGTGCTCAAAGAGTTCGACTCGGTATTCGCCATTCTCGAGGACCACGATGCGGAGAAGACGAAGCGCGCGGTCGAGTGGGCGGGGCGGGAGGGGCGTGCGATAGAAGACCCGTCCCTGGTAGCGCAGCATGCGCTTAGCGACAGCGATGTGGAGCGCCTGCTTGGCGAGCGGGCGGAGGCAAAGCGTAATCGGGAGTTCAGCCGCTCCGATGCGCTGCGCAAAGAGCTGACGGAGCGGGGCATTCTGGTGGAGGACGCGAAAGAGGGCACTCGCTGGAAGCGGAAGTAAGTCCTGGCAAAACCGTACTTAGACAAATACCGAAATCCATAGGCCCGCCTGCCCCATTTGTATGAGAATTGGTACCTGCCTTGTCGTCTCCTGGACCTCATGTGTCATAAGGCCTCTGTAATCATCACATTAACTTTTATGCAGGCCTTGGTATTCAACTTGCTTGTTGTGTGACTAGAAACCAGAAAAGCGTCGCTTCGGCCCCAAGTCTTTACTCAATCGAAGGAGAACGCAACCATGAAAGCCCATTTGCGGATCAGCCTCCTGCTGACCTTTCTAGCATGTTTCTTTAGCACTAGCAGCTTCTTACTTGCCCAAAGTACGCTGAGCAGCGGAGGCATTCGCGGCACCGTTACGGACCCGTCTGGCGCCGTAGTCCCCGACGCGGCGGTCACCGTTACCAACAACGGCACGGGCCAGGTGTTGAATGCGAGGACCAACGGCAGCGGCCTTTACAGCGCCGGTTCATTGCAGCCGGGCGCATATACCGTGGAAGTGGCGAAACCGGGCTTCAATACGCAAAAGACCGCCCTGACGGTCCAGGTCGGAGTGACTACCAACGGCAACGTCAGCCTGGCGGTTGGTCAGCAGAGCCAAGTGGTGGAGGTGAATGGCGGGCAGATTTCTGTTGACACCTCGCAAGCGGTGGTCCAAGGGGTGCTAACGCCGCAGCAGATCGAGAACCTGCCGGTGAACGGACGCAACTTCCTCGACCTGGCGCAGCTTGAGCCAGGGGTTCAACTTGAGGACGGGCAGTCGTTCGACCCGACCAAGGCGGGCTATTCGTCGGTATCGTTTAATGGCGTGAATGGCAGAACCGCGCGGATTGAGTTGGACGGCGTGGATGTCAGCGACGAAACCGTGGGCACCACGGTCCTGAACATCTCATCGGGATCGATTGAAGAATTTCAGGTGGCGCGCTCCAGCCTGGATCCATCGACCGAACTGACTTCCTCGGGCTCGATCAATGTCAGCACCAAATCGGGGACCAACAAATATCATGGCGAGGCGTTCGGGCTGTTTCGCGACCGCCGCGCGGGCTTCGCGGATTCTCCGGGCGGCCTGACCAATCCCTTTCAGCGCGATCAGTTCGGCGGCAGCCTGGGTGGCGCGATCATCAAAGACAAGCTTTTCTTCTTTGCCAACTCCGAGCGCATCAAGCAGGACCAGCTTCAGCCATTGACTTTTTCTGATCCGTTTTCAGCGCTGAATGGCGGCTTCACTTCGCCATTCCGGGACACGTATTCGGTGGGCAAGCTGGACTGGAACGCCCCGAAAGGCATCCACGCCTTCTATCGCTTCTCCTTTGAAAATAATCTCTCCACGGCAAATTTCGGCAACGGCTATTCGGTTTACGCCAACCGCGACAATACTCCCGCGCATGCCGTGGGCGTGGATTTCAATACCGGAACATTTACCCACAGTTTCCGCTTCCAATATCTAAAGTTCCATAACCTGATCGGGGGCGGGACGGGGTCGTTGACCGGCAGCCAGAACCCGATTCCGACCGCCAACCTGGATGTCACCGACATCGGCTTGCAGACCGGCCCTAACCTGTTGGCGCCGCAGCAGACCTATCAAGCCAACCACCAGGTGAAATACGATGGCAGCAAAGCATGGGGCAATCACCTGATCCGCTTTGGCGCGAGTTTTAACCGCATTGACGGCGGCGGATTCGCCAGTTTCTTCGGCCTGGCGCCGCAGATCCAGACATCGTTTGCGAACGCGAGTTCGGGCGGGGTAGGCGATCTGACCAATATCCTCAACTACCCCATCAACCTGGTGATTCTGGGCAATGGCCAGGGCTACTTTACCGAGATACCGGCATTCGGCGCACCGGCGGGCGGCCAGCAAGACAACCGGCTCAGCCTCTACGGCGCGGATTCGTGGAAGGTCACTCCGCGGTTCACCCTCTCTTACGCGCTGCGCTATCAACGAGATACCGGGCGCAATGATGCCGACCTTGCGCCCAATCCGTGCTCCCAGATCAGCGCCACCGTCGTGGCCACCGGGCTCTCGCCTTGCAGCGGTAGCACTCCGATCTTTGACTCCTTCGCGCCGGGACTGGGCAAGCAGGTGCGCCAGCCCAATCTTAACTTCGGTCCGCAAATTGGCGTGGCCTGGGATGTGACCGGAAGCGGCAAGACGGTGATCCGCGCCGGTGCCGGCATATTCTACGAGAACTCCATCTTCAACAACACTCTATTTGACCGTCCGGCCAAGCTGCCACAGGGCTTGTTCTTCAATAACGCAGTCATCTGCGGGGGCATTAATTCGATCAGCTTCCCCGTCGCGGGTGGAGCGCCGCAGAACATCACCTCCTTCCAGGGGCAAACCATCAGTGCGTTGTGCAGCGGCACTATCGGGCAATCCGGGGCCAGCATCGGAGCCTTGCAGTCGGCGTATCAGGCTGCGGTGAAGGCGGCGGGACCTGCCAGCAATCCCAGCTTTGTGGGCAATAATCTAGCGATCACCGCTAATCAAGGCCTCTCCGCTTATTCACCCAACTATCAACCTACCCGCTCTTATCAGATGAACGTCGGGGTGCAACGCGAGGTTTGGCATGGAGGGGTATTCAGCGCCGATTACATCCGCAACGTCGGCGTGCACTTTCCTTTGGCCATCGACGTCAACCATGTGGGTGACGCGCGCTACTTCAATCTGGGGGCCGCGCAAAACGCGGTCGCCGCCACCCTGGCGAAGTGCGGCGCGACCAGCATCAACGGGGCAATCGCGGCCTGCCCGGGGATATATCCGACCGGGGGCGGCGTGACCATCAATGACTTCGCCGCCAACGGACTCGATTCAGGCGATGTCTTCCTGAACCAACTGCCCGCTTCCGTAAACGGGCTTACGCCGGCCACCGGCGCCGCATTCCCAGGCGTCAATCCGCTGATGGGCCAAGGGCTCTTCCAGTACTACATCGGCCGCTCGGTCTATAACGGGCTGCAACTTAATTACCGGCAACAGTTCACTACCTCGATGGCGCGAGGCCTTATCAAGGGCGGCAACTTCGAGGCTTCGTATGCGTTCTCCCGCTTCAGCAGCAACGGGGGCAATGACCAGAACTTCAGCGCGACCGCGTTTGATTTCAACAATCCCACCAGGTACTTTGGGCCGACTAATCTCGACCGCACGCACCAGCTTTCCTTCGGTGGCCAATTCGACTTCAAGTACGGTCCGCGGCTTACCTTGATCAGCCACTTCTACTCGGCGCCTCCATCCACGCTGTTCGTGGGCAACGACGGCGCGAGCCAGGGCGAGATCTTCCGCACCGACTTTACCGGATCGGGCATCCCGGGAAGCAGCGCAGCCGGAAGCGAGCTGTTGCCGGGAACAAACGTGGGCGCCTTCGGAAGAAGCGTCTCTGCCGGTGATCTGAACAAAGTGATCAACAATTACAACGCCAGTGAAGCCGGAAAGGTAACGCCCGCGGGACAAGCGCTACTCAGCTCCGGCCTCTTTACGCAGGCGCAACTGACCGCGCTGGGCGCAGTACAGCCGATGCTGAACCCTGCCCCGGCGGGGCAATTCGGCAATGGTATTCTGCGCACCTTCGACGCCCGGCTGAGCTATCCGATCGCGCTGCACGGAGAACGCATTCACATCGAGCCCAGTGTCGCGTTTTTCAACCTCTTCAACTTTGCCAACTTCGAGAGCTATAACAGCAGCACCGGAACGCAGCAGTTGACGCAAGTGGGCCAGACGTCGGCGCCGGGCACCATCTCGAATACCGGGACCACTGCGGACCGCGTGTCTCTGCGTACCGGCAACGGATCGGGGACGTTCTCGCAAGGCTCTCCGCGCGAACTCGAATTCGGGCTGCGCATCACCTTCTAACCCCAGGCTCGTATCAACTTCACGGCGGTCCTCTGGGGCCGCCTCTTTTTTCTGAGTGAACTAAAACTCTCCCCGCGGAAGTTCCTTGCTCTTGTGCGCCCCGGAGACTTTTTTGAGGCGTTCTCCCACCAGCCAGACATAATGCAGCGCGGAAAAGATGGTGAGGCCAAAGGTCGCCCACAACAGGGCGATCTTGATTTCCGTGACCCACGAAGCAGCAGTGATTCCGTTGAGCAGGACGAAGAAGAGCGCCGCAATTTGCGCGACGGTATTCATCTTGCCGAAGATGCTGGGCCGGAAATCGCGCAGGTCAGTCGTCATATATAGCAGTGTGCAGACCACCAGGATGATCAGGTCACGGCTGAAGACCGTAATGGTGATGAGCCACGCGATCTGGTGCTCAAACGAGAGCACCAGAAACAGAGCGCTGAGCAGCAACTTGTCGGCGATGGGATCGAGATATTGGCCCAGCAATGTTTTTTGATTCAGCGCGCGCGCCAGCAATCCATCCAACCCATCACTGATGCCGGCGAGAATGAAGAGAGTGAGCGCGACGTGGTAATGGCCTTCGATCACCGCATTGATAATGAAGGGCACGAAGATCAGCCGCAGCAGCGTGAGTTGGTTGGGAGCGGTCTTGATCTGCGAGAGCTGCAACACGGATTAAGCTTATCGCGTCTTTCTTTTCTAGTCTCTCTTTTCTAGTCTCTCTTATCTAGTCTCGACGATGGCGCGGGCGATCGGGTCCACCAATTGGCGGTTAACGCCGCCGAACTTCTCCGCATTCACCAGAATGCTGAACACCAGTTCCTCGCGGTCGAGGGTCGTCGCGTAGCCCGAGAGCGCGCTGACTTCGGTGAGAGACCCGGTCTTGGCGCGTATTCTGCCGGCGCTCGGAGTGTTGAGAAAACGGTGTTCCAGCGTGCCGTCGGTCGCGGCGAGGGGCAATGTATCCAGGAACCGGTCTGCCCAGGGTTGGGTGCGGGCAAAGCGCAGAAGGCTTGTAAGCATGGCCGGCGTGACCAGATTATGCGGGGTCATGCCGGAGCCGTCGTTGTACTGAAATTCATCGGCCGGTATGCCGGCGTTGGCGGTCATATATTGGCGCACTACGCTGGTCCCTCCCCATACCGAGCCTCCGGCGGCGCTCCCCGCCAGCAGCGATCGCTCCCGGCCTAGTTGGCGCATGAGGATTTCAACATGAAGGTTCTGGCTGACTTTGTTGATGATCTTGATGTCCTCGCCCAAGGGATGCGATTCGAGTTGCGCCAGTACCACGCGTGGTTGATGGCTTGGAGTCGGCAGCGGCTGCAATGGAGTAACCACAATGGGAGCATCCGGCTGCGCGTTTTCGGGGGGAGTGATCGGCAGGGTAGAGTTGTCGGTGTGCCGTGCGCGCGAGGTGCCTGCCACCTTGATGCCGCGCGCGATCAGCATATTACGAAAGGCGGCAGCGGCGAATGCGGCCGGGTCCTCCATTGCCAGCCCCACCTCTTCCGCGGGGGCGCGCACCGGAATGGTCCCCCACAGATTTATCACAAAGGAGCCCGGCTGGCGATCGATGGCGATGCGCTTCTCCGATTTCGCCGCTCCGGTTACTATCTTGTCGATGATGGTGTACTGATCGACGAATGGATCGGCCTTCACTATCGCCCGTCTGCCCGCCCTGGGCGCGGGAGTGATGGTGAAGAACATCTGGTTATCGTTGACCGTCAGCGCGGAAACCGGAGCGCCATACTCCCACATCAGATCATCCTGTCCCCAGGAATCGCCCCAGCGTTCATAGGCAAACCAGGTATCGTCGCCGATGATGCTGCCGCTCACCCGCTTGAGGCCGGCGGCGGCGAGTTGATTGGCGAGCAGTTGGAGTGACTGGAGCGGCGGAGTAGTAGGTTTTGACTTGACGTCATAGGGCAGCACGCGTCCCGAGAGATTCGGATCTCCTCGCCCCACCAGAATCAGGTCGCCCTTGAGCGCTCCCGCCCGGTCAATAGTAGCCGCGCTCTCGACCGTGGTGCGCGTCTTCCAATCGGGACCGAGCAGCGCGAACCCGGTGGTAGTCGTGAGCAGCTTGGTGTTGGAGGCGGGAACGAAGAGTTGCTGGTCATCGTGTGCGTAAACCATCACGCCATCGAAGAGGCGAGTGACGCTAACGCCGACATGCGCGCGCTGGAATTCAGGATTACTCGCAAGAACCGCGTCAATCGCTTGTGCGATGCGTTGATAGTGCTGGGCGTCCCCGGGGGCAACAACAGGGGC
>JBDTLH010000284.1:0-16458 GCA_039934875.1 Acidobacteriaceae bacterium
GAGCGCATTCGATTCCGGCACGCAGTGGGATGAGCCGTACGGCTGGGCGCCGATCCAATTGCTGGCGGCAGAGGGAATGACACGCTATGGTTTTGCGAACGACGCCATGCGCATCGCGCGCTCGTTCACGTCCATGGTGGATGAGAACCTTCGCAGGGACGGCACCATTCGAGAGAAATATAACGTGGAGACGCGTTCGAGCGAGATCCGCATCACAGCGGGCTATGCGCAAAATGTGATCGGCTTCGGCTGGACGAACGGTGTTTACCTGGTGCTGGAACGGATGTTGCAATAGGGGACCGGGCGGCTGTTCGATTCCCTAAGGATGAATCGAGAGCCACTACTGTTTGGCGATGATGTCTGCCTTGATCTTGCTGTAGGTGGCGGCGGGTATGATCTTCTTCCTGGTCAAATCGGTTTTGGCTTTGTAGGGCCGTCCGTCGATGATCTTCTGGGCATAGGCGTCGCCGATGCCGGGCAGTTTCATCAGGTCTTCTTTGCTGGCTGAATTGATGTCAACCATACCTGTGCTCGCGGGGGCGCTGGCAGCCGGCTTGGCAGTCTTTGCCGGGGCGGTTTTTGTGGCGGTTTGCACGGCCAATGAAGTCATGGCCAGCAGCAAGGTTGCCGCCATCAAGGACGCTTTACCAAAGAAATGAACTCTCATCAAATCCTCCTTAAGTTGCGCAATTACTTTAACACAGGTTTATCGCAGGGTTACGGAAGCTCTGATGGGGCTATTCAGCACCGAGTGGCTACAAAGCCACGCAAACTTTCAGAGACTTCTCCCTGCCCGACGGCAGGCGTCTGGCGCAGCGATCAAACAGCCGCTTGATCATAGCCTGGTGAGCGCTATCTGGGGTCATTGTGGAGTGCTCAGTGGCGACTTGGCTTGCTGGTAAAACTCCTGTTGCAATCGATAGCTCACCTCGTCGGCTTTGACCGCGCGAAGCGCTTCCGCGATCTGATTGGACCAGGAGTTCAGATCGAACGCGCCTAATTGTTGGTTCGCTGTGGAGGCATCTC
The DNA here is from genome assembly GCA_039934875.1 of Acidobacteriaceae bacterium. Taxonomy (GTDB): domain Bacteria; phylum Acidobacteriota; class Terriglobia; order Terriglobales; family Acidobacteriaceae; genus JBDTLH01. The sequence continues at coordinate 1,027 of JBDTLH010000284.1, forward strand.
CCGCATAGTGATTGGGGAATTTCGCATACCACCAGATGCCGGTGTACACGCTGGAAGGCAAATTGATGCGATGCTGGTCTGCTCCGGATTCCTGTGGAGCGCGGTCGAGATGCACCAGTTCGGGCCGGTTCGCCAGCACCACCGAGGTTTCAGTCTCACCCGCGTGCATGTCGATCTTGTCGTGAGCAGGCGGGCGACCCGGGACCTCACGCTGCGGCAATCCAAAGACGTACACGACATAGTCATGTTGTTTCGCGAGCTGCGATTGTGCGAACAGAGGAAGCAGGCTCTCATTGCCGCCGTGTCCGTTCACGATGAGAACTTTGCGGCAGCCGTTGCGCGCCATCTCGTCAGTGGTTTCCTGCAAGAGCTTGAGTTGCAATTCAAGGCTGTAGGCAACGGTGCCGGGCTGATGGCGCGCCTCGAATATCTGACCAAAATAATATGCCGGGAAGATGATGGAGTATTCTTTTCGGGCGGCATCCGATGCGGCGCGTCGCACATTCAACAGGTCGGTCCCGAGAGGCAGTTGAGGGCCATGTTTCTCGATGATGCCGATGGGCAGCATGCAGACTCCCTTCGCCTCTCCGATGGCCTTCACGAAGTCGGCGGCAGTGAGTTCTTCCCAATGGGGGGAGAGCTTTACCTGGGCCAACGCGACGTTCACCGATAGCGTTAAAAGCAAGAGAGCAAAAATTCGCTTCATAGAACTTGGATTGTACTGCGAGCTCCGCCTCCCGCTTTTGCGAAGAAGTGATTCTGAAAGGCGCTAGCCCGCGCGAGTGGAAGGTAGTGCGGCAAAGCTGTTATATTCAAAGCGCTTATTCACTTAGTCGGATTGGCTTCAAAGCCCGGCGCAGGAGCGAGTTTTGCCCAGTCAGCAAGAACTTAAGTGGTCGAAGTTACGCGTAGGAACCACGGTCGCTATCGCCGTACTCGCATTGGCGGTGCTGATTATTTTGATGGGCAGTTCGACCGGCCTATTTACCAGGAAGATCCACCTCGTCACATACTTCAACAATGCGCAGGGGCTGCGCAACGGCGCCGCGGTGCGGGTGCAGGGGGTGGACGTCGGCAATGTGAGCGGTGTGAGTGTAGTTCCGGGTTCTCCGCTGCCGGTGAGGGTGGAGATGAAGGTGACGACGAAATATGAGGACGCCATCAAGAAGGATTCGGTGGCGGGACTGGCGACGGCGGGAGTGCTGGGGGAGACCTTTGTCGATATCGACAGCATCAATAAGAGCGGGCGAATGGCGATTTCGGGAGACACGCTCAAGAGCGAAGACCGTCCGGGAATCCAGGATGTGGTGAAATCGAGCGCGACCACACTCGATAACGTGAATGTGCTGGTGGGTCGATTGGACAAGATCGTCGGGACCATCGAGGACGGAAAGGGGTCCATTGGCAAGATCATCAATGATCCGGCGCTCTTTGATAATGCCAACGCGACGCTGGCCAAGTTACAACAAATCGCGGATGAGATCCAGAGTGGCAAGGGGAGCATTGGCAAGCTGCTGAACAGCGATGAACTCTACAACAAGGTGAATGGTTCGCTGGATAAGCTGAACGCTATGATGGACTCGATCGACCGCGGCGAGGGGACGCTGGGCAAGTTTGTGAAAGATCCGGCGCTCTATAACAACGCGAATGCAACCATTACGAAGGCCAACGCGCTGATGGACGGCATCAACCAGGGCAAAGGGACACTGGGCATGCTGGTGAAGGACCAGGCGTTCGCCAACAAATTGAACGCCACCATGACGCGGGTACAGTTGATCAGCGAGCGGCTGGACCGGGGCGAAGGCACGGCGGGAAAGCTCTTGAAAGATCCGGCAGTCTATAACGATGTCGATCAGATGTTGATTGAGACCAGAAATTTGCTGCAAGCGGTGCGGCGGGACCCGAAGAAATATCTGACGATCAAGCTGCATATATTTTGAGGGCAGTGTAGGTCTAAGCAGCCACGGGCGAGCGGATTGATGAATGGCATAGAGTTCTGTTTCGTAATTGAATTGCGCTGCCAGCGCCTTAACCCTCAGGGGCTAAAGCCCGAGATGCGGGGCTGCTTTTCCCCCGGCTGAAGCCGGGGGTCTACCCAAACCGGGGTCTTCCCTGCCGGGGCATACCCAAGCCGGGAGTGTACGCAAAGCGGGAGTGTACGCAAAGCGGGTGTACGCAAGACCACTGCAGGAACTTCCGTGTCACAACTCTCGTAGAGGTAAACATGACCTTTTGTAAGTGGATTGTTATTGCAGTGGCAACGCTGGGCAGTGTGGCGTTCGCGCAAGAGATGCCGAAGCCAGTGGCGCCGGAGACGAAGCAGAACCAGCCGGTGAAGACGCCGACCATCAAGCAGGCTCCGGGCACTCCGGACAACAAGCCACTGCCGGTGGCTCCGATCACGAATGAGGTCGCGCCCAAACCGGTGAGGAGCTTCGACCTGAGCGCGATGGACCGGTCGGCGGACCCGTGCAGCGATTTTTATCAGTTTGCGTGCGGGAGCTGGGTGACGAACAATCCCATTCCCGCCGACCAGACGAGCTGGGGCAGGGGCAGTCAATTGGCGGAACAGAACCGCTGGGTGTTGAAGGGCATTCTGGAGGGGGCGGCGGCGGAGAAGACGGGACGCGACGCGGTGGAGCAAAAGATCGGGGATTTTTATGCCGCTTGCATGGACACCAGCACCGCCAACCGCAAGGGCTTTACGCCGATCAAGCCCGACCTTGACCGGATTGCGGCGATCAAGAACAAGGAAGATATCCTGCCGGTGATCGTTGACCTGCACAATCGCGGGGTGGCGGTGCTGTTCGACTTCGGCTCGGGGCAAGACGCGAAGGACGCGACGCAAGTGATTGCGCAGGCATTTCAAGGCGGCCTGGGACTTCCCGACCCCGATTATTACCTGAAGGATGATGGCAATTTTCCGGAGTTCCGGCAGAAGTATGAAGCCACAATTACAAAGATGATGGTGCTGGCGGGATGGCAACAGGCTGACGCGGAAGGCGCAGCCAAGCGCATTCTGGCGCTTGAGACCAAGCTGGCGCAGGCGTCGATGGCGCGAGTGGAGATGCGCGATCCGAATGCGATATACCACAAAATGACGGTGGAGCAGGCGGATGCGCTGACCCCGAACCTGTCGTTCGCAAAATACATCGAAGGGATCCAGGCGCCGCGAGTGACTTCGATCAATGTAGCGACGCCGGAGTTTTTCAAGCAGGCGAGCACATTGCTGGCGAGCGCCCCGCTGGAGGACTGGAAGTCATACCTGGCGTGGAGCGTGATTCGGGACCAGGCGCCGTGGCTTTCCGACGAATTTGTGAACACACGCTTCGATTTTTACAACCATACGCTGCGCGGGCAGGCGGAGATCGCTCCGCGCTGGAAGCGCTGCGTGCAGGCGACGGACCAGGAGCTGGGAGAGGCGCTGGGACAGGCTTATGTAAAGCAGGCGTTCGGGCCAAAGGCGAAGGCGCGCATGGATGACCTGGTGGCGAACCTGGAAGCGTCCTTAGGCAGCGACATCGAGGGGCTGGAGTGGATGACTCCGGAGACTAAGAAGCAGGCAATTGTTAAGTTGAAGGCAATAGCAAACAAGATAGGATATCCGTCGCATTGGCGTGATTACAGCTCAGTGGATGTTAAGCCGGACGATCTGATCGGGAACTTGAGCCGAACATCTTCGTTCGAATTCCATCGCGAGCTGGATAAGATCGGCAAGCCGGTGGACAAGACGGAGTGGGACATGACGCCACCGACAGTGAATGCATACTACGATCCATCGATGAACAATGTGAATTTTCCAGCGGGAATTTTACAGCCTCCGTTCTTCGATCAGGAGATCGATGATGCGGTGAACTATGGCGGTGTCGGGGTAGTAATCGGACACGAGCTAACGCACGGCTTCGACGATGAAGGGCGGCAATATGATGCGCAGGGAAATTTGCGCGATTGGTGGACCAAGGCGGACGCGGACGCCTTTGAGAAGCGCGCGGCGTGCATCGTGAATGAATATGGCAACTTCGTTTCCACGGAGGCGAAGGGTGTGCCGGTGCATTTGAACGGCAAGTTGACGCTGGGCGAGAACACGGCGGACAACGGCGGCCTGCGGATCTCTTTCTTGGCGATGCAGGCGGCGCAAAAGAAGGCGGGCAAGACGGATGAGCAACTCAGCAAGGACGGGTTTACGCCGGAGCAGCGTTTCTTTATTGGGTTCGGGCAGGTGTGGTGTTCAAACGCAAAGCCGGAAGAGTTGCTGATGCGCGCGAAGGTGGACCCCCACTCGCCTGGCAAGTTCCGGACGGATGGATCGGTGCGGAACTTTCCCGAGTTCGGGAAGGCGTTTAGCTGCAAGGCGGGAGCGCCGATGATGCCGGAGAACCCGTGCCGGGTGTGGTAGTTGCCTCACTCCAAAACCGAGGCGGGACACGAAACGTGTCCCGCCTGTTTCTTTGCGCTTAACGCAGGGTGATGGAGCGGGTGGTGTGGAAGGAGAGCGGGGTTTCAGCGGGGAGCACAACATCGCGATTGCCGGTGAAGGCGGAGCCGGCAGCTCCCGCGCCCGCGCCGCTGGCCAATCCGATGACTGCGCCCTTGCCACCGCCCGCGATACCACCGATGATGCCGCCCAGGGCAGCGCCGCCTCCGGTACCGATGGCGGTGCGCTTACCGCGGGCCTTCGAGGTCTGGGTGATCGCGGAGGTTGCGATGGAATAGCGCTTGCCCCGCAGCGTCATGGAAGTGAGTTTGACGCTGAGCATTGCGCCGCCCTTGAAGCGCCCGGCTTGAGCGGCTTGGGTAACTTCTCCGATCACGGGCGTACCGGTGGGGATAACGACGCGCCCATTGCGGGCGACGGGGCTGGAAAGGGTAGCGTTGAAGGTCTGGCCGACTTGCGCGGTCTTGGTGCTGAGGGGATCGTCAAGATGAACGCGCAAACTTGCTCCCGCGGGAACCACTACGGCGGCGGGTGCAGGCGCTTCGGCGGTGGCATTGTCACGAGCGGCAAGCGAGGGCGTGCTATCTGTCGCTGCCGGAGCAGTACTGGTCACTGTAGCGGGGGCGGTGGCCGGAGTATTCGCAGAAGCGGGGGCACTGGCATCCGGAGGCGGCGGCGTTGTGTTCGCAGTGGTGGCGGCGGGATTGGGAGTAGCAGCCGGAGCGCTTGAAGTCTCTGGTGACGACTGCTTGCCGCAGGCCGAGAGCGCCAGAGCAAATGCCAGCGCGGACGACACTAAGATCGGGCGAACTCGAATCGGCTGGACCTTCATCGGTTGAATTTGGATGCGCATGGATTCCTCCTGTACGTGAGAAATTTACTCCAAAAATGGTGCGATTTCCACTCCCGTCCGTTGAGGACGCATTTACGCCGCGAGAGATGCGGATTTCGGGTGCTGCCCCGCTACGGTTGACTTACACTCATTCCATCCCCGAAAAATTCACCAGAGGGCCACATGAAATCATTGAAAGTTAATATCGGCTTATGCCTGCTGGCGCTGACCTTGAGCGCCGCGGCACAGGATAATAAAACCAAAGTCCAGATTCCCGCCAAACCCACGGTCCCCTCCGAGGCAAAAAAGGTCCCCGGCTTTTCGGTGGACAACATGGACAAGTCCGTGAGGCCTTGCGACGACTTCTACCAGTATGCGTGCGGGCAGTGGCGCGCCAATAATCCGATTCCGCCCGATCAGGCGAGTTGGGGGCGTTTCAATGAGCTGAGAGATGCCAACACGGCGGTGCTGCATACGATTGTGGAAGAACTGGCGGCGAAGCCGACGCGCACTCAACTGGAGCAACAGGTCGGCGATTACTATGCCGCATGCATGGATGAGAGCGCCATCGACAAGCGAGGCGCGGAGCCAATCAAGGCCGAACTGGTAAAGATTGACGCGATTCAGAGCAAAGAGCAGCTCATTGCTTATGTGGCGACATTGCATCAGCGCGGCATCAACGCGCTGTTCGGCTTCGGCGCGAGCCCCAATCTGCATGACGCAAAAATGTACATCGCGAACATCACCCAAGGCGGCACCACGCTTGATAAAGAGGATTACGAGAAGCCAGGGGCGGAGCGCGACAAGATGCGCAGCGCGTATGTCGAGCACGTAGCGAAGATGTTTCAGTTGCTGGGGGATGATGCGGGGAAAGCCAATGCCGAGGCCAGGACCGTCCTGCAACTGGAGACGGCGCTCTCGAACATGCAACTGAGCCGGATTGAGATGCGCAACCCCAGGAACCGGGACAATCCCACCAAGTTCACGGCATTGCAGTCGAGCGTGCCCAACTTATACCTGGCCGAGTACGCGCAAGGCGTGGGAGCGGCGCCATTCACGGAGATGAACGTCGTCAACCCAGACTTTTTCAAAGGACTGAACGAACAGATCGAAAAAGTGCCGCTGGCCGACTGGAAGGTCTATCTGAAGTGGCACCTGTTGCACGAGGCTGCGCCGATGCTGGCCAAGCCGTTCCGGGAAGAGAACTTCGATTTTTTCAACAAGACGCTCTCCGGCCAGCAGCAGGAGCAGCCGCGCTGGAAGCGCTGCACCAACGCCACCGACCGCGCATTAGGCGAGGCGTTGGGGCAGTTCTATGTGGAGCGTGCCTTCGGCAAAGACGCGAAGCAACGGATGCTGGTGCTGGTTAACGATGTGGAAGGCGCGCTGCATCAGGACATTGAGACGCTCGACTGGATGTCTCCGGCGACCAAGCAGGAGGCAATTGTGAAGCTGAATGCAATCACCAACAAGATCGGCTACCCGGACAAGTGGAAGGATTACAGCAAGGTGGTGATCAAGCGGGATGATCCGGTTGAGAACATGTACGCCGCGTCGGAGTTTGAGCGCAATCGCAATATCCGGAAGATCGGGAACCCGGTGGACAAGAGCGACTGGAGCATGTCTCCGCCGACCGTGAATGCGTACTACAGCTCATCTACGAATGACATCAATTTTCCGGCGGGAATTTTGCAGCCGCCATTTTTCGATCCGGCGATCGACGATGCGGTAAATTATGGCGGCATCGGAGTGGTGATCGGACACGAGTTGACGCACGGCTTCGATGATCAGGGGCGCAAGTTTGATGCGAATGGAAATTTCCGCGACTGGTGGACCAAGGAAGACGGTATCGAATTCGAGAAACGCGCTGCGTGCGTCGCGGATGAATATGAGGCGTTTTCGCCGGTACCGGGAACGCACCTGCAGGGACGGCTGACATTGGGCGAGAACACGGCGGACAACGGCGGCTCGCACATTGCGATGATGGCGCTGATGGCACACCTCAAAAAGACCGATCCCGCGGCTATTAAGAAGCTGATTGACGGATTCACTCCGCAGCAGCGCTTCTTTCTGGGCTTCGCGCAGGTGTGGTGCGAGAACACGCGTCCTGAATCGGCAAAGCGGCGGGCACAGAGCGACCCTCACTCGCCGGGCGAGTTCCGGGTGAATGGCACGTTGATGAACAACACTGATTTCGACCAAGCGTTCGGCTGCAAGAAGGGGGACAAGATGGTGGCGGAGAAGCAGTGCCGGGTGTGGTAAGAGAGTAGTCAGACGTCCGAGAAGACAGAGGGTCATAGAAATCAACCACTGACACTTGATCTCTGGCATGAGGTTGGTGTGTTGAAATAGACGAGTGAAGCCAATCTCAATCATCGCGGGCACGGCGGGACATATAGATCACGGCAAGACGTCGTTGGTGAAGGCGCTGACCGGGATCGACGCGGACCGGTTGCAAGAGGAGAAGCGGCGCGGCATCACCATCGATCTTGGCTTCGCTCACTTGGAGCTGGACGGCGTCCACATAGGGTTTGTGGATGTGCCCGGCCACGAGAAGTTTGTGCGCAACATGCTCGCGGGAGTAGGCGGCATTGATTTAGTGCTGCTGGTGATCGCCGCCGATGAGGGCGTTATGCCGCAGACGCGGGAGCACTTCGAAATCTGCCGCCTGCTGGGCATCGAGCGCGGGATTACGGTGCTGAGCAAATCGGATGCAGTGGATGCTGAATCCCTGGCGGTGGTGCGGGCGGAAGTGGCGGAGTTTTTGCGCGGGACGTTTCTCGATCCACAATGCGCGCCGCTAATCGCGGTGAGCGCGAAGAGCGGTGCGGGAATGGAGGAACTCAAGAGCGCGTTGGTCGAAGCCGCCCATCATGTTCGGGGCAGAGATGCAGTTTCCCTGCCGCGGCTGCCCATTGACCGGGTATTTACCATGCAGGGGTTCGGGACGGTGGTGACCGGCACGCTGATTTCGGGGACCATTGCAGTGGAGCAGGAGGTCGAGATTCCTCCCTCGCGCAGTCGGGTTCGCGTACGCGGGATTCAGGTGCATGGGAGGACGGTGGAGCGGGCGTCGGCTGGGGAACGCACGGCGGTGAATCTCGCTTCGGTAGCCAAGGAGGAATTGCACCGCGGCCAGACCCTCGTGCAGCCGCAAACGCTCGCGCCGACGCATCGCTTCGAAGCGTGGCTGGAGCTATCGCAGACCGCCTCCCCGTTGAAGCACAAGAGCCGGGTACATGTGCATGCGTTTACCGCCGAGGCGGTGGCGGAGGTCTCCCTGCATGGCGGGAGAGAACTGAAGCCGGGCATGCAGGGGTTCGCGCAATTGCGCATCGCGCACCAAGCCGATCCGATGTTGCTCTCGCCCGGCGATCGATTCATTATTCGTAGCTTTTCTCCGGTGGTGACGATAGGGGGCGGGCGAGTACTGGACCCACACCCGCACAACAAGCGGCTCTCGGGCGAGGCACTGCTCAGGTTCTTGCAGACGCTGCGGGACGGCACTGCGATGGAGCAATTGCTGGCGCGGATCGAGCGGAGGGGCGGCCAGGGCATCACGGTGGGAGATGCGCTCGGTGAAACCGGATGGGCAGAGTCCCGGATTGAGGCGCTGGCAAAGCAATTAGAAGATCGAGGAGAGATCGTCGCCGCCGAGGGCGCTTGGATTTCCGCGGCGGCGTGGCAGTCAGCGCGGGACGCGATCCTGGTGGAACTGGGCCGCTTTCACGAGAAGAACCCACTGGCTGCTGGAGTGGGAAAAGAATTGCTAAAGGACCGTGTGGAACTCGATGGGCCGGTTTATTCGGCGTTATTGAGCGTGCTGGTAAAGGAGAAGAAGATCGTGTTTTCCAATGATCTGATTCACCTGACAGGGCACAGGATCATCCTGCGGACGGAGGAATCCGCGGCGCAGCAGACCATCGAGGCGGCGTTCACGAGGGCGGGGCTGAAGGTCCCGGCGGTGAAAGAAGTATTGCAGGAGCTTCCCATCGACCGCATACGGGCACAGAAGATCGTGACCTTGCTGCTGCGCGATAAGGCGTTGATAAAGGTCACTGAGGAGCTGCTGTTTCACCGCAGCGCGCTAGAATCGCTCAAGCAAATGATGCAGCGCGAACGGACTAAGTCTCCGCAGTTGGACGTGGCGCGCTTCAAGGACCTCACCGGAGTCTCGCGCAAGTATGCGATTCCCCTGCTCGAATGGCTCGATCGTGAGCGGGTGACGCGAAGGGTGGGCGAAGGGAGGGTGATTTTATGATTCGGCTCGGGATACTGCTCTCCGGACGCGGCTCAAATTTAATCGCGATCGCCGATGCGATTGCGGCAGGGCGTTTGAATGCGGAGATCGCGGTGGTGATCTCAAATCGCCCTTATGCGCCAGGGATCGAAGCGGCACAGCAACGGGGGCTGCACGCGCATGTCATTCAAGCGAAGGGACTGACGCGCGAAGAGCATGATGAAGAGATCGTTCGCGCGCTCAAAAATCATGGCGTCGAACTGGTGGTGCTTGCAGGGTATATGCGGTTGCTGACGGCGCACTTTATCCGCGCGTTCCCCAACCGGATCGTCAACATTCATCCCTCGCTGCTGCCGGCTTTTCCCGGTCTCGATGCACAAAAACAGGCGCTCGATTATGGGGTGAAGATCGCCGGCTGCACGGTGCATTTCGTAACCGAAGGGCTGGATGACGGTCCGATTATTTTGCAGAAGCAGGTCCCGGTGCTCGAAGGCGATACGGAAGAGACGCTCTCGACGCGCATTCTGGAGCAGGAGCATGCGGCATATGCGGAGGCGCTGGAGATGATTGCCCGTGGGCGGGTGGCGATGGAGGGCAGAAGGGTAAGTATCTCGGAGTGCGACCCGCTAACGGTGAGACACTGGAAGTAGCTGATGCACCTCATCGAAATCTATAAATCCGTGCAGGGGGAGTCGTCGTGGTCAGGCCTGCCCTGTATTTTTGTGCGACTGGCACGTTGCAACCTTCGCTGCTCGTGGTGCGATTCGACGTACACCTTCTCCGGGGGAAAGAAGATGGCGGAGGATGAGGTGATGGCGGAGGTGGAGCGCCTCGCGCCGGTGAAACTGGTGGAGATCACCGGCGGGGAGCCCATGCTGCAGGAGCGGGAGCTGGTTCCGTTTATGCGGCGTTTGCTCAATACAGGATATACGGTGCTGCTTGAAACCAGTGGCGAGCGCGCGCTCGAAAATGTTCCGCCTCAGGTGCATAAGATCGTGGATGTGAAGTGTCCGGGATCGGGCGAGGGGGGGAGCTTCCGGGAAGCAAATCTGCGCGCTCTCAATTCAGGGGATGAGGTCAAATTTGTGCTCCGCGACCGCACGGACTACGAGTTCGCGCGGGATTTTGTGCGCAGCCATGAAGTAGTTGAAAGAGTGCGCGACGTGCTATTCTCTCCCGCCTTCCGGGTGGATGTTCACGGGCGGACAGCGGAGAATTTCGAGCTCGATCCGCGGATGCTGGTGGATTGGCTGCTGGAGGATGGGCTGGACGTCCGCCTCAATCTACAGATCCACAAGTTCGTATGGGAGCCGCAGACTAAGGGAGTATAAGCAGGTGCATCGGCCAGAGATGACCGGAGGCGCACGGGCGGGTTACAATTCAAGGTTTCAGGTGTGGCGTGGCTGCATCAAATTCATACAGCAGGTTCACATAGCGAGGTCGTGGTACTTAGATGAAGATGAGATTGAGGTCGAAGATGAACATCGTTTCCATGAGGCAACGGTCGATCGTTGCGGCATTGACATTTACATTGCTGCTCCTGATGGGAAGCCTGCCGGCGGTTGCGCAGGTCAACGCAACGGTCAAGGGCAAAGCGGTTGATTCGCAGGGCAAGCCGATCGCGGGCGCGACCGTGCAAATGGTCAACGTGGACAATGGCCGCAAGTTCAAGATGAAGACGGACAAAAAGGGTGAGTTCCTTAATATCGGGATCGCTCCGGGAAAATATTCGGCGACATTGACTGGGGAAGATGGAAAGGTGTTGAGCAAAGTGGACAACTTCCCAGTGGATCCGTCGCAGGAGGTGAATGAACTCGATTTCAATATACAGGCGGAGCAGCAGGAGACGCAGGCCATCGTCAGCGGGCAGAAGAAGGTTGAGCCCAATAAAATGACAGAGGAGCAGCGTAAGGCGCTCGAAGAGGCGCAGAAGAAGATGGAGGCGGCCAAAGCCGCGAATGTGAAGATCGGCAGTTTGAATACGCTGCTGAAGCAGGCGCGGGCGGACATTACGGCAAAGGATTTTCCTGGGGCAATTGCCGCCATGAACCAGGGTATTCAGGTCGATCCGTCGCAGCCGCTGCTCTATGGCACTTTGGGCGAGGCGCAGAGCGACGCAAAAGATTACAAGAGCTGCGCGGAAAGCCTCACCAAGGCGATAGAGTTGCAAACGGCAACGAACAAGCCGGCGCCACAGATCACCTCCCGCTGGAACACCAACCTGGCGATGTGCCAGATACATAACGGGGACCTGGACGGGGCGAAGGCAACGTTTGACAAAGCCGCGCAGGAGGACCCGACCTATGCCGGGACCGTCTATTACAACGAAGGCGCGCTGTTGACCAACCTGGGCAAGACGGAGGACGCCAATGCGGCGTTTGATAAGGCGATTGCCGCTGATCCAACCAAGGCGGACGCCTACTATCAAAAGGGGATTAACTTGGTTGCGAAGGCCACGACCGATAAAGCGGGCAAGGTGGTACCGGCGCCGGGGACCACTGCGGCGCTGGAAAAATATCTGGAGCTGGCGCCGGACGGGCCGAATGCGGACGCGGCAAAGCAGATACTCGAATCTATGGGCGAGAAGGTAGCTACCACGTACAGCAAGGGCAAGAAGAAATAAACGGTGTGTAATTGCGGGCCCGGCGTTCGCGCCGGGCTTCGTTATGCTTGAATAGCGAAGATGCGCAGATGCAAAGAGTGCTGAGCTTCGAAGATGCGAGCGCTGAAGTGGAGCGCCACGCGATGGACCTTCGGCGACGAAGCCGCGCCAGCGAGATCTTGCCGCTTGCAGCAGCCGGAGGACGCGTGCTGGCGGAAGGCGTGGTTTGCGATCGCGACCTGCCCCCCTTTGCGCGCGCCACGCGGGATGGATATGCGGTGCTGTCTTCCGAGGGTACGCAGTCGCGGCGCTGCATCGGCCAGGTTCGCGCTGGGCAAGAGTATGACGGCGAGCTTCAAGAGGGCGAGTGCGTGGAGATCATGACGGGAGCGCCCGTTCCGGCAGGCGCTGGCGCCGTGGGCGTCATTATGGTGGAAGACACGCGGCGTGAAGGCGAGCGCGTCCACTTTGAGCGCACGGCGGCTGCAGGAGAGAACGTTGTCTCCAGAGGCAGCGAAGCCAGGCAAGGAGCAATGCTAATCCCATCCAGTAGTCGCCTTGATCATCCGCAGCTCGCGGTCGCTGCGGCGGTGGGTGCGGCCCGGGTCACAGTGTATAAGAGGCCGGAGATCGCCGTGTTGTGTACCGGAGATGAAATCGTTCCGATTGATGGGCAGCCTGGTCCGGCACAGATTCGCAATTCGAATGCTTATTCGCTGGCCGCGCAGATCAAGCGCGCTGGAGGGCATCCGCTCCTGCTGCCCATCGCCCCGGACGAGACTACCCGGCTGCGAGAGCTGCTGCAACAGGGGCTCCAACATGACCTGCTGCTGATCAGCGGCGGTGTCAGCATGGGTAAGCATGACTTGGTCGAACCGGTGCTGGAGGAGCTGGGAGCGGAGTTCTACTTTACCGGTGCGAAGATCCAGCCGGGCAAGCCCATCGTGTTTGGCTCTGTATCAGTATCAGTAAAAGAGGCATATTTCCTCGGGTTGCCGGGCAATCCAGTTTCCGCCATGGTGACCTTCGAGTTGTTTGCCCGCCCCCTGGTCGCAGCACTGGCGGGGGAGGCGTCGCAGCCGCTACTTCCCTGCGCAGCGCGATTGAGCGCACCTGTTCGCGCGAAGGCTGGACTCACGCGCTTCCTACCTGCCCAACTCACGCCCGCAGCTTCCCTCTATGTTCCGCCTTCGGTCGCGGCCATCGCCTGGCAGGGTAGCGGCGATATAGTTTCGATCACTCGCGCGAACTGCTGGCTGATCGTACCGCCCGACCGCGCCGAATTGGATGCTGGAGAAGTTGTCACCGTCCTGCTACGGTAATGAACAGATGGCGAACGAAACTAAACTGTCAGGCTCAAAACTCTCACACTACGATGACGCCGGACGCGCTCAGATGGTGGATGTCTCGAACAAGCTGGAGACGCGGCGTGAGGCGGAAGCGACCGCGTTTGTAGCCATGCAGCCTGAGGTATTGCGCGCGCTGCCGCTGAACCCCAAGGGAGGTCCGTTCGAAGTGGCACGCATCGCAGGGATTATGGCGGCCAAGCGCACCGCCGAACTGATTCCCATGTGCCACTCCCTTCCGCTGAGTTTTGTGGACGTAGTCACTGAACTCCGCGAGCACGGGATCCAGGTCCGCGCCATCGCGGCCACTACCGCCGGTACCGGGGTGGAGATGGAGGCGATGGTCGCCGCATCGGTTGCCGCGCTTACCATTTACGACATGTGCAAGGCGCTTGATAAAGCCATTGAGATCCGCGAAGTAGTGCTACAGCGTAAATCGGGTGGCAAAAGCGGAGAATACGTGCGCGGAGAGAGGCTCCAGCCATGAACTTTACCGCCGCGGTGATTACCGTCAGCGACTCCTGCGCCAAGGGCGAACGTGAAGACCTCTCCGGCGCGGTCGTCGCCAGCCTGCTCAGTGCAGCCGGGTACATTATTGCGGAGCGCGCCATCGTTCCCGATGAGATTGCGCAAATTCGCACAGCGCTGCTGGCCTGCACCGACGCGGATCCCTCGTTGCAACCTGCGGTACAGTTGGTCGTGACCACCGGGGGAACTGGCATTACCGCACGCGATGTCACGCCAGAGGCGACCTTGCCGCTGTGTGAAAAGTTGCTAACCGGCATTGCAGAGTTGATACGTCTTGAGGGCCGCGCACAGACCCCGCTGGCTGCGCTTTCACGGGCATTGTGCGGCACCCGTCGGCAATCGCTGATCTTGAATCTGCCGGGCAGCCCGCAGGGCGCCGTGGCGTCGTTGAAGATCGCACTTCCCTTGTTGCGGCACGCGCTTGAGTTGCTCGCCGGCAATACCCGCCACCCGGGCTGATACTGATAAAATTCGTCTTTGTCGTTGTCTCCGTCTCGGTCTTCGTCTTTTCGGTCTTGATCTCCACTCCTCCGTTTCGCATAGGGCGCTCCACTTGAGGCTTTTCAAAAGTTTATTCGCCAGGTATTCCGCTTGGATGCTGGGGTTGCTGGCACACCTCGGCCCCTGGGGCGTCTTCGTCGCGGCAATCACGGACAATCTGCTGCCCGTAATTCCGGTGGATGCGGTGGTGGCCAGCTATGTTTATCGCGAACCGCGTCGCATGTGGTTTTACGTCATCCTGGCGACCACGGGTGCGATGCTGGGGTCATTGGTGTGGTTCTTCATCGGACGCGCCGGTGGGGAGTTGCTGCTGTTGAAACGCATCAATCGCGCCAAGCTCGAATCGCTGCAAGCCCGGTACCGCAAGCAGGAGTTCTTTTTTATCGCCATCCCCTGCATGCTGCCCCCGCCCACTCCGCTGAAGCTGATCATTCTTGCTGCCGGCGCCTTCGGCATGAGCACCTGGATGTACGTGGTTTCCACCCTGGCCGGACGTTTTGCGCGCTTCCTCATCCTCAGCCTTCTGGTCGTCCACTTCGGGCCGCAGATCGTCGGCATCATAATGGGCACGGCCAAGCGGCATGGGGTGGCGCTGTTGGCGGCCATTTGCGCCGCGATTGTTCTCACTGTGGTGTGGAAGAAGATAGCGCGCAAACGGCGGAGAACGGCCTCGGTTAAGCCAAAGTGAAGAGCCCGGCGCAGGGGCCGGGCTCGTTATGTCTGCCAATAAATGCTACACGGCAGCAATGTTATCGCGCGATGTGAACACCCGCTCCGCCGCGGCAAACACATGCGGGGCGCCGAACGCCAGGGCGGTAAAGAGGAGATCGCTGAGCAGGGTCGAGCGGAAGAACGGAACACCCGCCGATAACGCCAGGCTTACGCCGTGCAAGTCCTGCGGATACATACCGGGTATGACCCACGGAGACACCGCATTACTGACTAGGA
>JBDTLH010000285.1:0-4329 GCA_039934875.1 Acidobacteriaceae bacterium
TCCAGCCGACCGAGGGAATGCTTTGGAAGTAGCCCTTCCAGGTCTTGCCATCCTGAGCGAATTGCCGCACCAGGTTGGGGACATTGATGGGCGATGAGCAGCCGTCTCCATTGCAGACGTTATGCAAAGCCTCGCCGCCCTTGGGAGCAATGCCCGCCGTCACCTCGCCGTAGGCGAGCCACGATCCGTGGGAGGGGGAATACATCTGCGTTCCCATGCCGTTGTGCTGCGCCAGGCCGGAGAGATAGGGCATGTAGGTCATCGCCTCCTGGTCGCTGCGGTTCTCCAGCATGATAAAAAACACATGATTGGAAGCGTACCCGGGCGCAGCGGGGGCCGGGACTCCGGGGGGAACTGCCAGCGCGACGATAGAAACCGCCGCACCGAGGACAACCAAGCCAAGAATTCTCTTCAGCATTGCATCTCTCCGCGGGCATTGTATCAGCAGCGCATAGAGCAGGCGCACAGTCTTTAGCTGAGAGTACGCGAGCGTACCAGATGTAAGCTCTTGATACTTGATGGCAATGTGAACGAAAGGACTGGTCACGCAGGCACTTTAGTGCTGATTTCAGGAGGATGGACCGGAAGCCATATAAATGATGACGGTTCGAGGAGCAAATGAAAACGGGCCGCCCGCGGGCGACCCGGCATGTTAAGCAATCAGGTTATACGCTGAATTTGCGGCGCAACACACCTGCCACGCCCAACAATCCAGTTCCAAAGAGAACCAAGCTGCCCGGCTCGGGGATCGAGGGGGTTCCATTTGATCCATTGATGGAGAAGGATTCTGAGATAATCCCGCCAACTGTGGACTGGTTTGCTAGCGAAGCGCCTCCACTCTCGCCCCAGTAACCAGCCGAACTCTGTGCCGTGCCCTCGTTGCTCAATTGCAGATAATAGGTCCCAGCACCCAGATTCACTCCTCCCAGCGAGAACAGCTCGCTGTAGATATCGTAAAAGCCCAGACCCTGGCCAATCAAAGTACCGGTCAAGGATGCCGTGCCGGAAGCGAGCGTAGTACCACTAAATACACCGGTTGTGATGGCCCAATCCACGGTGGTGGCTGAATCACTGGGGAAGAACCAGTTGGAGAATGTGACCGAGTTCAAGGTTGAGCTGGAGTTGAGCACAAACGAATTGGTCACAGCGTAAGTGCTGATATTGTAGGCGTTCGCCCCGTCGTCGGAGCCGTTGCCGTACAGAAGGGCGTCCTTAGGGGAGGGTGGCAGACGGAAGAATGTGGAATGGCTATTGACGTTGGGCGCGGAGATGACCGCGTTGCGGTAACTAGAGGCAAAGCTGGTCGTGGCGAACAGGGTCGTAGCGGCCAGACTGAGGATGAGCGAACGTAGTTTCAAGGTGTTTCTCTCCTTAGGGAAGGTTGGAATTCGAGCAAACCAGACCGCAAGAGTTCCGCGGTCAAATCATGGCGGCATTAGGGTTGATGGTTAAGGTTGGAGAAAAGAAAGGAAGCAGAGCATCCTTCGATGGAAGCCCTGCTTTTCTCTCATCTCAGGAAAAAGCTTACCGCGTCCATAATGATTAAGTAATACTTAATTAAGTGATATGAGAACTAAGGTGATGGGGCAGCAGCTACTTTCGTGCGATCGGTGCATTAAGAACTTTCTTCAGGCGAGGGGGAAGGGGTACAACTGTTTCCCGGAAGAGGCCTTGGCTTGCCATCCCGCAGCACATCTGCTCATATAAAGCGGTGACATTCCCGAGTTTCGGAGAAGGATACCAGCGTCGCAAGCAGGCATGGAAAAACATGCAGACCACGTCTTTGGTGATGCTGCTGGGCTTCGCTTTCCTGCTGTTTTCGACGATAGGGCTGCTGGTTACGAGCGGCATCCCGCGTCACCTGCCGCCGCCGCTGTTCTGGACGATAGTAATTTCGTACGGAATCTTTGCCGCGATTTACGCTTTCGTTTCGATACGCATCCACTGGTTGCTGGTGTTCGCCCTTATGCCCCTGCAGTTCGCGGAGAACTGGTGGTTCCAGATGCAGGTGCGCAAACAAGCGCTGCTGCCCGCTGTGGCGCACTCTGAGCTGGCGCAACGGCTTGACTGGGCGATGGGCCTGGCGTGCCTGTTGATAGTAGTCAGCTACACCCTGGTTTTTCTGGTGATGGGACGAGAGGGCAAGCGCTTCTTCAAGGTCCATGCGGAGGTGGAACTCGCGTCGGAGATCCATCGCGCGTTGGTGCCCTTGATCAGCTTGCGGATTGGCGGATTTGAGATCTACGGCCTATCGTTGCCCAGCGGAGAGGTGGGCGGAGACCTGGTGGACGCTTTCGTGCGTCCGCAAGAGGGCAGTTGGATCGCTTATGTCGCGGACGTAAGCGGACACGGGGTTTCGTCAGGAGTGCTGATGGCGATGCTGAAGTCGGCGACGCGCATGAGCCTGCGGCAGAACCAGGACGCCCCTAAAATGCTGGACGAGGTGAACGAGGTTTTTTATTCGCTGAAGGCGCCGAACTCGTTTGCCACGGTGGCTGCTATCAGTTGGACGGAGGAGCGGCGACTTGAGGTGATTGTGGCGGGACACTTGCCGATTCTGCATTGCGACGGGCGCGAGGTGCATGAGTTGGACACGCCAGGGCTGCCGGTGGGGATCATGCCGGAATCCGACTTTCACGCGTTGGCGCTCGACATGAAACAAGGTGAGGTGCTGGCGATCGTGACGGACGGGCTGACCGAAGTATTCAATAAAAAGGGTGTGGAGTTAGAAGATGGCTATATTAAGCGGACGCTGGTGAGAGAATGCGGTCGTCCGCTGGACCAAATCGCGACCAGTCTGCTGGCGCAGGCGAAAGCGTGGGGGCCGAGGAGCGATGACCAGAGCTTGCTGCTGGTGAGGAGGAGCAGTTAATAGTTGATAGAGTTGCTGGTTGCTAGTTGGAGGAGTGAGGTAGCTGGAGTCGAGGAGTCCATAATGAGGGCTTGAGGGTTTCACGATGAAAATTGAAATAAGCTTTTTTGCCGCTATGCTGCTCTCCAGTGGGGCTGCCATTGCCTTGATCGGCCCAATCCCTAGAGCGCTCACAACGGACATGTTCGGGCTGAAAGGACGTGTTCATGTCCTTACGGCAAAACTGGAAATGATGAGCAAGGATTTACCCACAATGGTGGACGGGATGAACGGACCTTCAATAGGAGAAAGTTGCACGCCCTGCATTTTTGATGCTGGTGGAAGATTGCTGGAAAACGGAATGGATCGTTATACATTCTCAGCGGACGGGCGGATCGCGGAAATATTTGAGAAGCAATCGGGAGAAAAGCTTGTCTATAGTTGGAGCGCGAACGGGCTCCTGTACACCATGGAAGAATTCGATGCCCATTCTAAACTCATGGCTCGCGAAGCCGGAAAGGTCGATAGTCTACAGAACGTGACCTCAACGGTCACCAGTACGGCTAATCCGGATGGACCTGCATTTCAAATGGGCTCCGCACATATACTTGTTCGATCCGATAAACACAGCCAGGTTGTTGTGGAGAAGATGCTAAATGGACATGAAAGGAAGTGGGAGCGCGAGACCGAATCGCCGGGAAATTACAGCTATGCCATCAGTATTGATAATGTGCCCAAGCTTACAGCGATGTTCAAAGACCATATGCTGGTCTCGTTATGGCGCGATCCGGACTACAAGAGGCCTTGGCGAAGTGTCGGCGTTGAAAATCAGCAAGAGGTACGCTATTTATCCCTTGCAGGGAAAGAAACGTTGAAGTATAAGTCCACGGAATTTCATTCGGGCGCGGAATTCACTCACAACGATGATGAGTTGAGTCTCAACGGCGATCTACGGCAAAGAATTCAGAAAAAGTGCAGTGTTGATGCGACCGGGAATTGGACGGAATGCCTGACCAGCTCGATCGCTCCTGGCGGGCAGGGCAGGCCGCTCTGGCGCGAAACGCGCAGCATAACCTACTACTAATAGGTAGCCGGCTGTTTGGGGGCGGCTGCTGTGTGGCGACTGTTATTTGCTGGCGCGGCGTTGCAAGGTTTTGGCGAACAGGCTGGCGAGCAGGGCCGCGCCAAGCATGTCAAGTGCTACGTCGTGGACGGCGCCGGTGCGGCCGGGCAAGAAGTGCTGGTGCAATTCATCGGCGCTGGCGACGAGAAAGGTGCAGAAGAGTCCGAGGACGAGCGCGCGAGCGATCGGCGGGTGTCCCTCGAGAGTGGAGCGCGTGGTGAGCAGCCAGGCGCGGACGAAGAGGACGCCGAGGACTCCGTATCCGATAAAATGGCCGCTTTTACGAAGAATGAAGTTGAGCCATTGCAGGTGCACGTAGGAGACGCGGATGTGCAGGGCGAGCAGCGCTCTCCAG
>JBDTLH010000286.1:0-9923 GCA_039934875.1 Acidobacteriaceae bacterium
GGCTGATCCGAATGCGAAGAAGCTGGGGAAGAAAAAGAAGAAGCTGGGAATTTTTTGAGCCAGTCTCGAAGTCGCGGAGTTAAGGGCTAAACGGCTCACAAATCACGAGGCCTGAGCGAGAGCGGAATAGACAGATGAGCCAGCTTTCCTCTGCTCTCTGGCGCCGGTTATGCCCTACTCCGCAAACTGCTTCAGATCCCAGATATCGTTCGCGTATTCGCAGACAGTGCGGTCGCTCGAAAATTTCGCCATGCGGGCGGTGTTGAGCATCGCTTTGCTTGTCCAGGCTGCGGCATCGTTGTAGTCGGCGAGCATCTGCTGTTTAGCGCGGATATAGGAGTCGAGATCGGCGAGGTGAAAATATGGATCGCCGGGACTCATCACCTTTTCCGCGATGGAGCGAAAGAGTCCGGGTTCTCCAGGGCAAAAGAGGCTGCCGCTGAGCGCATCGACCACGCGACGCACTGCGCTGCTTTCCGCATAGTAGCGCTGCGGGGCGTAGTCATGCATGGCGCGCATTTGTGCCACTTCGATGGAGCTGAGGCCGAAGATGTAGATATTTTCCACGCCGGCCTCTTGTAAAATTTCGATATTGGCGCCGTCGAGGGTGCCGAGCGTTACTGCTCCGTTCATGGCGAGTTTCATGTTGCCGGTGCCCGAGGCCTCGAAGCCGGCGGTGGATATCTGCTCGCTGATATCCGCGGCGGGTATGATCTGCTCGGCCAGTGAAACGCGATAATCGGGCAGGAAGACGACGCGGATATACATGCGCGCGCGATCGTCGTTGTTGATCACTGCGGCGACATTGTTGATGAGCTTAATAATGAGCTTGGCAGCGGTGTATCCGGGAGCGGCTTTGCCGGCGAAGATATGCGTTACCGGCGCCGCGGGAGATTGTCCGTCCTCTATCAGCGCGAGATACTCGTGGATGATTTGCATCACGTGCAGCAGTTGGCGCTTGTACTCATGAATGCGCTTGATCTGAACGTCGAAGACGGAGTCTTTATTGAGATGTAGTCCGGTGGTTTGATACGAGACGTCGGAGAGGCGCTGCTTATTGCTCTGTTTGATCTGGCGGAATTCGCGCTGGATCTCGGGGTCCTCGGCATGGTCTTCGAGGGCCCGGACCAGCGCGAGATTGGTAAGCCATTCATTGCTGTTGCCGAGAATGCGGGAGATGAGACGGGCGAGCTGTGGATTGGCATAGGCGAGCCAGCGGCGGTGGGTGACGCCGTTGGTTTTGTTCTGAAATTTTTCCGGCCATAGTTCATGGAAGCCGGGCATCAAGTGTGTTTTCACCAGGTCGGAGTGCAGTTTGGCGACGCCGTTCACGGCGTGCGATCCAACGACCGCAAGATGGGCCATGCGAACGGTTTTGCCGCCGAGTCCCTCGTCGATGATGGAAAGCTCTTTCATGCGCTCTTCTAGACGCTCATCTGGACCCGGCCATTTGCGAGTGACTCGCTGCAGGAAGCGCCGGTTGATCTCATGTATCACCTGCAGGTGGCGTGGCAAGACCTTTTCGAACAGCTCGAGCGGCCATTTTTCCAGCGCCTCGGGCATCAGGGTATGGTTCGTATAGGCGCAGGTTGCTTGCGTGATCTCCCACGCAGGGTCCCATTCGAGGTGTTGTTCATCCACCAGCAAGCGCATCAATTCAGCGACCGCCAGCGCCGGGTGAGTGTCATTCATCTGCACTGCGGCGTGGTTCGCGAAGTCATCGAGTCCTCGGTGTCCGTCCAAATGGCGGCGCAAAATATCGCGAATGGCACAGGCGCAGAGAAAATACTCTTGCACCAGTCGAAGTTCCTTGCCCGCGGCGGCGGAATCTCCGGGGTAGAGTATCTTGGAAATCTTCTCCGAATCGATTTTGTCGCTGACCGCTTTGAGGTAATCGCCCTGATTGAAAATGTCGATGTTGAACGCCGCCGAGGCGCGGGCGGAGAATAGCCTTAAGTAATTTACTGAATTTCCGCCATAGCCAACAATAGGCAGGTCGTGAGGTACGCCGACGATCAACTTCCAATCCATCCACATCGGGTTGTAGTTGCCCTTACGGTCTTTGCCATGCTGAATGCGCCCGTAGAGCGGTATGACGCAGGCCTGGTCGGGACGCGGGATGATCCAGGGAGATTCTTCGCTCAACCAATGGTCGGGCTCTTCGACCTGATATCCGTCGTCGATACGTTGGCGGAAGAGGCCGAAGTCGTAGTTGATGCCATAGCCGTATCCGGGCATGTTGAGGGTGGCGAGGGAATCGAGAAAGCAGGCGGCGAGGCGGCCCAGACCGCCGTTGCCGAGCGCCGCATCGGGTTCGACGCTGACCAGATGCTCGAGGCTGACGCCGATCGATTTTGCCGCCGCTTCGAAGACCGGCCACAGTTCAAGGTTTTCCAGGTTGTTGCGTAGCGACTGTCCGACGAGAAATTCCATCGATAAATAGTAGAGGCGCTTGGCGTTATGTTTTTGGAAGCGGTCCTCGGTGGCCTGCATGCGATCGATCATGGGGCGGCGCACGGCGAGCCCCACAGCGCGGAACAGTTCAAAGGTCGACGCCTTTTCCGGGCGCTTCCCGAAATCGTACTGTATATGGTCGCGGATGGCGCGGACTGCCGCTTCGACCGCCTGCTGGTTGACTTCCGCGCCGCTAAGGGCAATTGCTGAACTCAATGGTATGGCTCCATCTCTCATTTTCAAGGTTGCACAGATTAGACGCAAGCGAACGCTACCTTAATCGGCGTGAATATTGCCCTGAAGAAATCGCTTACACTGGTTGCCATGGGAAACGCCTCCGATGCCGTGTGCAAACTGACCTCGCGCGATGCCCGATTGAGCAGCTTCAAATACTACGACCTGCTGGTGCATGTCTTCGTGGTCATTCTGCTGATCTCAAACCTGGTGGCGCAGAAGATGTGCGTGCTGGGGACGCTGCATCTCCTGGGCCGCGAGATCACGCTGCGGGTGAGCGGCGCGCAGCTTCTCTTTCCGCTCACTTACATCTTCGGCGACGTATTCACCGAGGTCTATGGATACGGCGCATCCCGCCGCGCGATATGGCTAGGGTTTTTCGCCTCCGGCATTCTTACTGTGATGGGATTGTTTGTGGTCTGGGCGCCGGCCGATCCCTCCTGGCCCAATCAAAAGGCGTTTGAAGCCGTCTTCTACACCGTGCCGCGCGCCATTGCGGGGAGCCTGCTCGCGTTCTGGGCGGGTGAGTTCACCAATTCCTATGTGATGGCGAGAATGAAGCTGTGGACGAATGGCAAGCGCCTCTGGACGCGCACCGTCGGCTCCACCGTCACCGGCCAGTTGGTGGACACGGTGATTGTCATACTGGTCATCTTCGCCGGAACCACCTCGTGGGCGAAGATGGGCAGCCTGATTCTCGGCGGATACGTCGGCAAAGTGGCGTATGAGGTGATTGCCACTCCGCTGACCTATTGGATCATCAATACTTTGAAGCGAAAGGAGGGAGTCGATGTTTACGATCGCAACACCAACTTCAATCCGTTTGCACGCGCAAAGCAGGGTTCCGCGGGAGCACAACCCGAAGCAGAGAAGTTGGCAAGGAAGGTGGCCGCACCCTGGCAGTTTGGGTCCGATTAGGAAGGGCTACAATGTCAGCACTGGCTCTTCTTCAAAGTGAAAACGGAAGGGTGCGCGGCGCGGCCCTTCCTCCTGGCAAAGCAAAAACGAACGAATTTCCGCCTTTCCGTCGAGCGGGCCGATGATCATATAGGAGTGTCCGGCCCAGTACGCGCCCCGCAGATCTTCTACAGAGGGAAAAGCGGCGCTATGCGGATGGGAGTGGTAGAAGCCGAGAACGGCGCTCTCCCGCTGGCGCGCGCGCTTCTGCGCCGCGAGCAGATCAACTGCGGAGATCAGATAGCGGTTCTCGGGTGACGCCGAGGCATTCGCGCAGGGGAGCACCTGGGAGACAGTTGCTCTGGATTGCGACTGCGACCTGCCGCCGATGAGAATGCCGCAACATTCGCGCGGAGATTCGCGGCGCGCGTGGTCCAGCAGCTCCTGGCGATGGCGAAGGTCGAGGACCAGCATGGTAATGAGCATATCGCCCCAGAGCCCGGACGCGAGCAGCGCAGCCATTTGCCGCGCTGCCCGAGACAATGCGAAACTATAGCGTCGCATTCTATCCAGATATGGCAATGTACAAACGCAAAGACGTGAGCTTCGAACAGGCCGTTTCCGCGCTTAGTTCCAACGGATTCGAGATCGCAGGCATGAACGGCATTCCCGGGCGCGTGGTGAGCAAATACGGATGCGCCGCCGGTATCGATAACGAGAACGCCCTCAACCGCACAAGGATCACGGCCAAGCCTGGATACCTCATTGGCAGCGAAATCGCGCGGCTGATCGATCGCGGATATCAGAAGTTTCTCAAGACTTCCAAGATAGAGGTGCCCGCCACCGCCGATCACCTCAACGCAATGCACCGCTTCAGTGAAGAGCTGAAGGAGGCAACCGGCCTCACCAGCCTTTACAACGAATCGCTGGGCACGGTGAGCGACCGCTATCTCTACGACCGGGTGGAAGACAGAGATGAGGCGCGCCCGCCGGTGCGTCCGTGGGAAAAAACTTAACCGCGGATTCGCGCAGGCACTCGGATCAGGGCAGCAAAAGTTTATTTCGTGCTCACCGCCACCACGGTCAGGGTGGGGTATTGTCCGTCCCACTGGGCGGAGATGTGCTCGATGGGGATTTGAAAATCCTGCGACTGCCCCGGTTTTAGGGGAGCATGCGCCAGATCGGTGGTATCGACCGCGGGCTCGGTTGCCACCACGACCCGGAGCGGCTCGGTATTGCGCTGGCAGATGTTCCCCAGCGAATCATGGAAGACCAGCTCTACAGTGGCGCCGGTGAGCGTCCGCGCGCCTGTATTCCTGACCTTTCCGGTAACATAATAGATCTCCGCGCCGGTACCGATGTCGGCGGAGCTCATTTTGACGTCGGTCAGGGGCAGGTTGGGTGCGTATCCCGCAGCTACACCCGGTGAGTTTGGATTCGCCGCATTGAGCTGCGGCTGCTGTTTGGCAGCGAACATTGCCAGCAGCGCGATCACTATGGCCACCAGTGCGATGCCGATGCAAATTGCTTTCCAGTTGCGCCCTTGCGGTGGCTCGGGGGCAAATATCTCCGGTGTGCTTTTATTATCGTTGTCCAGGGCCATTGAGCCGCATTCTACCAATACAATCCATCCAGAAGGTACGGAATGGCAGAGAAAGTTTTGCTCGCCAAAGTTTTGCTCGCCAAGGTTTTGCTCGCCGATGATAGCGCCACCGCCCAGAATATGGGCAAGAACATTCTCGCCGATGCGGGATTCGAGGTGCTCACGGTAAACAGCGCCGCCGCCGCAGCGGCGGAGCTGCCTGAGTTCGAGCCGGACGTGGTGATCCTCGATATTTATATGCAGGGGGCGGCCACGGGATTGCGCCTTTGCGAACGATTGCGCAGCCACCGGGCCACCGCGTCTCTGCCCATCATGCTTGCGGTGGGCAAGATGGAGGCGCATTATCCAGATGACTCGACCCACGCGGGCGCCGACGCAGTAATCATCAAGCCTTTTGAGGCAAGCGAACTGATCGCCAAGACGAGAGAATTGGCGGAGTTGGCCGCGCAGCGTGGCCGCCCCGACTACAAGTCCTTTTCCAGCGCCGCCGCTTCGCTTGCCCCGGTTGCGCAGCTCTGGCCAGCCGCGGCAGTCGCGAAGATCATGGGCACGAACGCGGTCGCTCTCGCGACAATAGGCCTGCAAAATCAGCCTGCGGATTTGAATGAGGCGCGCATCGTTGCCGCCATCGAGCGCGTGTTTGCCCGCAGCATGCCTGGAATAGTGGCGGAGGTGATGGCGGAGCTGCGGAGAAATCGATGATCATTGATCATTGATCCGATTATCGACTATCGGTTCCTGATGTTCTTCGTCATCCACTGCATTTGGGCTGGGAATGGCGACATTGGCCGGAAAGCACATTATGATAGTAGGGTGAGTAAGCGGGCATGCTTTCAGGTTTTTTGGACCGGTTACGAAATAGTTCTTGCGCACTCACCACCGCTCGTTGTTAAAAGATCCTTGATGAAGATTTCATCCCAAAACTTTTCCACACGGGGCTTTGAAACGTGCTAGTATCGGCTTCGGAATCACGGGAAATCGGATCTCTGCGACTCCGATGTCTGCAACAAAGACTCACGGAACAATTGCCAACCCCGGCCGCCACAGGATCTGAGATTGGTTATGCCGCCCGACCAAAACTGATCAGGACAGCATTCCGCGTGACAATACATTTATCGAAACATCCGCGCGGAATGATCGTGGATGCGCACCGCCCCTTTTTGCTGTGGACTTCACATGGCGGCAGGGGTTAGGACCCATGTTCCTTTAAACAGAGTTCGCCGCCAGGTCCGCAAACCGGGACGGGGCGACGATCAAGGCTGAAGACAATTCATAATATATGTCGCTATCATCCTCCGCTACAGCAACCGCACAATTAAATCCGTGGACGCGGGTCCTCAGCGCGCTCGAAAAGAAAATTTCCCGTCAATCGTACGACACGTGGCTTAAGCCCACGCGTTTCAGCCACACCAAAGACAAGACGATCTTCGTTCGCATTCCCAACGCCGGTTTTTCTGACATTGGGGACAAATACGGCGACCTGATTCAGGAGGCGATGGAGAACACCGGCCTTGAATTCGAAGAGGTTGAATTCGTCTGCATCAAGGCGGAGGAGCCGGTGGCGCAAGCATCGGCAGCCACCGTCGTCAGCAACGGCTTCGGTCCGCGCAGCGCCAACACCACGGCAGCTGCTGTACTGGGACCGGCCTCCGCGGCGGCGGTGCGCACTGCCGCAGCAGCCGCGCTGCCGGGCTCACAGGCGCGGTTCGATTTCGATTCTGCCGCACAACTCAATCCCCGCTATAGCTTCGATCATTTTGTGATCGGCTCCGGAAACCAGTTTGCTCATGCCGCGGCGCTGGCCGTGGCCGAGCGGCCCTCGAAGGCCTACAACCCGCTCTTTCTGTATGGTGGCGTGGGTATGGGCAAAACCCATCTCATGCACGCTATTGGACATGAGGTGAAGCGGCGCAATCCGCAGGCCTCTATCTGCTACATCTCGACCGAAAAATTCACCAACGAGATGATCAGCTCGCTGCGCTATGACAAGATGCCCAGCTTCCGCGATAAGTACCGCTCCGTGGATGTGTTGCTCATCGACGACATCCAGTTTCTTGCCCAGAAGGAGCGCACCCAGGAGGAGTTCTTCCACACCTTCAATGCGCTGCACGAGAGTTTTAAGCAGATCGTAATCGCCTCCGACCGTTCGCCCAAAGAGCTGGCGGACATCGAGGACCGGCTTCGCAGCCGCTTTGAGTGGGGGCTGAACGCCGATATTCAGCCGCCGGACCTTGAGACGAAGGTCGCGATCCTGCAAAAAAAGGCCGAAACCGAGAAGACGCTTCTGCCTACTGAGGTGGCGCTATTTATTGCTTCGAACGTCCGCACCAATGTGCGCGAACTGGAAGGCGCGCTGATCCGCCTGGTCGCCTATTGCTCGCTCACCGGAGTTGAGATCACGCTGCCCACAGCGCAGCAAGTGCTCAAGAACTTCATCGATTCGCAAGCGCGCAAGATCACCATCGAATCAATCCAGAAGATGGTGGCGGAGCATTTCGGTCTCAAGATGCAGGAGATTAAGGCGAAGAACAACTCGCGTCCCATTGTGGTGCCGCGGCAGATTGCGATGTATTTGGCAAAGCAGATGACGGAGGCGTCGCTGCCCGAGATCGGACGCCAGTTCGGCGGCAAACACCATACCACCGTCATGCATTCAATTGAAAAAATCGACAACCTGCGGCGCACCGACAAAGACCTGAACCGCACCGTGAACAAGTTGATGGAAAGCTTGAACAACTAGCCACACCCGGCCAAATTCCAAGCCCTGCTTCGGCGGGGCTTGTCCGTTCCCGCTTGCGGTTCTCCGCGGTCCTGACAGCCAGGGCTATGCCGCCGAGTGTGCGTTGCTGCGTTTGCCAGTGGCTTCGAGCAGCAGGTTGCGGGCGGCTTCGCACTCCATGAAGGCGCGGACAACTTCGATCTTCGCTTCCGCCAGCGGCAGCGGAGGAACGATGCGCATGTTGCCCAGCAGCGAGGCCAATGCAAAATAATTGCGCCGGCATTCGTGCATGAACTCAACCGGATATTCGGGCTTGCGGCGGCGCGCCGCGTCGGGATCAGCATCCAGCAGGTAAGCCACGTCGGGTTGCGGCACCAGGCGCTTGACGGCGCTGACGAAGCGTCGGGTGAACGAATTCGCGAGCGGAAGATTGGCGAGCTCATCATAGATATAGCGGTCGATGATGATTACGCGGGCCCCGCTTCCAGCGTCGCGACGCAATACGCGGCGTAGATGCACCGCATCCAGCAGATAAAGAGCATGGCGCGCGAGAGTGAGATACCAGCGGCGCACGTTCTTGTCTTTACGATGCACCGGCTTATCCGGCGCGCCAATGCCTTTTTCACTGCCGTAAATCTTATGGACGAAGCCTTCGCGGTAGCGGGTGCCCACCACCACGTCATCCCAAAACGCGAGCTGGCGGGTGGTGAGCCCAACCATTTGAAGCTGGGCGACCAGTGATTCGATCTGCGTGCTCTTACCAGAGCCGTCGATCCCGGAAAAAGAAACCAGCAACGCGCGGTGATCTACGGACTGTGGAGGGATTGGCATGAGACTACAAAGCTTAGATGCAGAAGAGGGATTTGTGATTTGTGATTTGTTGATTTCAACTTTGCGAATATATGTTTAGCCGCGCGTCGCCAAATGCTCATCACGAATCGGCAGAATCGACAAATTACAAATTATTCAGTGTCCGGAGCCGGGGGGATAGCTGCTGGTGGAGCGGTGCAACGCATAAACCGTGCCAATGGCCACGGCACCGAAAAGAATGGCTCCGGTCTTGATAAGGAAGGAGCGCATCTGTCTTTGTTTGGCGGGTGCGATAGCGACGCCCGCGGGGCGCGAGGCCACGCCGCCGCGGGTGACGCCCTTTTCGGCAGTGGCCGCTCCGGCGGGCGGCTGCGAGGGGTGACTTTGCGCTTGACCTTGACCTGCATTGGGCGCCTGGGTAGGAGGAGGCAGCGGCAGCGTCTCCCGCTGCACTGGCGCCGGAGCTTCGGGAACCTCTGTCGTGGTATTCGCGGCGGTGGACCCAGGCACGCCTTGAGCGGGAGCGGACTGCGGAGCGGCGACCGGATCAACCGTTGCCCCATTTATCTGTCGGCTGTTGCTGCCCTGCGCCGCGGGCGGCGGAGTGCTGGATTGTGCGAACGCCGCAACCGAGCAGCCGGGAAGACAAAGCGCCAGCAGTGCCGCAGTGGGGCGATAGGCTGATTTGATCATTACTTAACCTTTATTGTAATCGCGTCATGGTAGTCGTAGTCCGCGCGCGCCCTATTTAGATTTCAGACTGATGCCGGCCGAAGTCATGGGGAGGACAGGCACGTTCTCTGGAGTTTGTGCGCTGTGCAAGAGCGCCGAAAGGTCTGCCTCGCGATCGTAAATGTTGCGTACGCGATGGCGGAGATAGCGCCATAGGTTTGCCGCGTTGGTCTCGTACCAGCAACTCTCGATCATGCGCGGAGAAAAGCCGCAGAGCACACGGTACCTCTCATGCACGCGGTCGGGATCGAGCAGATACGCCGCCGCGATCCGATGATTGCCTTCGAGAATGGTCAAGGGTTGCTGCTGATCGACGCCGATCAGCAGCACCGGGGTTTCCAGCCGCTCACGCTGCAGCCGATAACGCAGCAGTTGGATCTTGGCGATCACTGGATCAGTGCGGCCGCCCTCGGGATGGTTCCGAATGTGATCGACGACGGTGTCGAGCTGAAAGGTGCCATTCGAGAAGCGCCG
>JBDTLH010000287.1:0-10423 GCA_039934875.1 Acidobacteriaceae bacterium
GCCTTCATAACCTTCAATCTCAATCGAACATGATCGTGAAGCCCGAGCAACCTAAGTGGATTGTTTCCAAAATCTCCGACGAGGGAACCAGTACTCCATTCACGGCACGTCTATTCATGGGCGTCATAGAACTTCGCGCCCAGGTCTTTTTCGATAACAAAGATCGCGATGCATTCGACAACCTGTATGAGAGCACCTTGATCGCATTGTCAGAGGCTCGCGCGACAGTTAAAGAGATTGATCGGCTACTGAAAGACCACAGGTTGAAGGTATCGACGGGAGTAGCTGCGCGATTGTTAGACAGGACTATTTACGTTGACGGCGTGGACAAAGAATTGCGCAAACATACGGCGGACTTTATGACGAGCGCAGGACGTTCGCTCAAGCACGGAATGCAATCTGTGGCTAAGTTCCTCGGACTTGAAATCGGCTCCTTTTTCAAAGATCGGAATACATTTGAAAAAGGTTTAGAGAGGTTATCCACCATTCATCCCGAATTGTCTGGTTATCTGCGAGAGGCGAGAACCTGGGCCGAAAAGCTCAACCTCCAGAGAAACAAGGTTGAGCACGCAGGATGGGTATTACCAAGAGCCAGCTATCGTGAGACCAACGAAAAAATCGAAATGATCGAGCCTGAGGTCGATGGTGAGCCCGTCTCTCAGTTTGTCGAACACATTTTAGATCGTCTCTGTTGCTTTGTGGAAGAAGTTACGGTTTATGGACTTCGAACGAAAATGGATCTGGCTTTGTCAGTTGCAGAGGTGCCCTTGTACGAAAGAGATCTTGCTGCTCCGCAGCGATTCCGGCCGGCGCTTGCCTTCGGCGGTACACCTCTTTGGAAGCTCGTCTACCATACCAGTTTCTTTGAACAAGCGTAGCGGGAATAAGATCCGATGCAGCGGAGAATTGCATAGATCCTGAGCGGCAAACCCCCGCCGCTCAGGATGACAATGCTCATTAGTGCAATAACAATCTTTTTGCACATGAGATTGGAAACATCATTGCCTGTTATTGCCGCGGTTGGCGCCTCCGCGCTGGCATCCTACGCCTCGATCGCCAACCACGCAGGTGTGGGGGAGGACGGTGGCGCGGGTTGGGTCGGGCGAGATTGCGCTGACCTTTGGTAACGGGCCGAATGGTGGGACGACTAAGCGGCTGCTGGAGGTGCTTGATGAGGCGCAGGTGCGGGCGACGTTTTTCCTGATCGGCAGGTATGGCAGGCATCTTGCGCTGGGCGCGGAGCAGGGCCATACCGTGGAGGCGACGCGGGGATTGCTTAAGCAAGTCGGGCGGTTTGTGACACTCGCATAAAGGGCGGAACCACGGAGGGCGCGAAGGTTTCACAGAGGGCGCGGAGATGATGAAATTCTTTTAGGGAGATGAAATGCGTGGTGCGCGCCAACAAGATGCGGGAAAGCCAATTCCATGCCCAGGGGCTTCAAGGCCATAGTGCTGAGAGCGTATGCATCTTCTACGGGGCTGAAGCCAGAAGCGAAAGCTCGGCCTTAGGTGCACGACTACACCATCTGAAGAAGCTATAAAGCCCGCTCCAAAGAGCGGGCTTTATAGAGACGAGCTTACTGTATCCTCAGCTTGAGTCTTTCCCAAGCGACTGCATAGATCCTGTGCCGCGGCGGCACAGGATGACATTTCGACAGGGTACAGCGGGAATGGAACTGCTGTAGCTAGTGGCTGGGGGCCAGCAGCTATTCGTTGTTCGATTGCCGCTTCCAATTGAGCAGTTCGCCGAGGGTGCTGGTGGAGCTGGAGACTGGGGCCTTATAGCTTTCCACCTCGGTGCGGGTGGCCTCTTCGCCGACCGCGCGAATGCTAAGTCCGACCTTCTTCTCTTCCGCGCTCATCTTAACGATCTTGAACTCGTGCTCCTGACCGGCTTCGAGCGGCACCGGCTGGCCGTGTTGATCGGTGGCTTCGCTGATGTGGCAAAGGCCTTCGACGCCTTCTGAGAGCTCGACGAATGCGCCGAACTGCGCGGTCCGCAGGACCTTGCCGTGCACCACGTCGCCGACGCGATGAGTGGCAAAATACTGGTCCCAAACGTCGGGCTGGGTCTGCTTGATCCCCAGAGAGAGGCGGCGGTTATCGGGATCAATGGCGAGCACGACCGCGGAAACTTTATCGCCCTTTTTGAGCACCTCTGAGGGATGCTTCACGCGCTTGGTCCAACTCATGTTGGAGACATGGACGAGGCCGTCGATACCATCTTCGATTTCAATGAACGCGCCGAAATCAGTCAGGTTGCGCACCCTGCCCTCGACTTGCGAACCCACCGGGAACTTCTCATGCAAGGTCTCCCAGGGATTGGTATCGAGCTGTTTGAGCCCGAGCGAGATGCGGCGCTCCTGCGGATTCACATTGAGCACCATGCATTCAACCTCCTGGCCAACCGCCACCAGCTTCGAGAGATGCTTCATACGTTTCGACCACGTCATCTCGCTGACGTGAACCAGGCCTTCGATGCCCTGCTCAAGCTCGATAAAAGCTCCGTAATCGGTCACGCTCAAGACTCGACCCTGCACCTTTGCGCCAATCGGGTAACGTTCGATGGCATCCAGCCAGGGATCAGGGGTGAGCTGTTTGAAGCCCAGCGACACCCGCTGTTTGTCTTTGTCGAACTTCAGCACTTTTACATGGATCTCATCGCCGACATTGACCAGGTCGCGGGGATGGGTGAGCCGCCCCCAGCTCATGTCGGTAATGTGCAGCAGACCGTCAATGCCGCCGAGGTCAACGAAGGCGCCGTAATCAGTGAGGTTCTTCACCGTGCCGGTGAGCACCGCACCTTCTTCCAGGGTATCGAGGGTATGGGTGCGCTTGGCGGAGACTTCTTCATCGAGAATCTCTTTGCGGGAGACCACGATATTGCCGCGCTTTTTGTTGAGCTTAATGACCCGGACTTCAATCTCCTGGCCCTTGTAGCCTTCAAGGTTGCGCACCGGACGCGAATCCACCTGGGAGCCGGGCAGGAATGCCTTCACTCCGCCGCCGATGTCCACCGAAAGGCCGCCTTTGACGCGGTCCACCACGTAGCCCTTGACCGAGCGCTTGTCGTTGGCCGCGGACTCAATGTCATCCCAGACCTTGGCGCGCTGCGCCTTTTCAAACGAGAGCAGCACGAAGCCTTCGGGGCTCTCCGAACGATCCAGCATCACGTCAATGGAGTCGCCGGATTTAAACCGCACCTCGCCGTCGCGGCCGGTTACCTGCTCAATCGGGACCACGCCTTCGCTCTTGAAACCCACGTCCACGACCACGTATTTGTCGGTGACCTTGACCACAGTGCCCTTGAGCACGTTGTCTTCGTTGGCGGCAAGTTCCGCGTTTTCCGCTTCAAAGGATTCGAGCACGGAGCCGAAGTCGGCCATGCCGATCTCTTCGCTGGGATCATAGTCCCGGCCTTTGTCGAAGTCCGGCGCCGGCTGAGGATCTGCCTCGGATTTTGCTTCGCCGGCTGCTGTCTCGAGAGAGGAAGTAGAATCCTGCCGCGATTCGGGCGCAGCCTGCGGTTGCCCGGCAGAGTCATGCGCTGCTGAGGCTTGCGCTTCTGAGTTCTGGACTTCGGGTTGGAGTTCGGCTTGGACTTCGGCTGGGGCGGATTGCGGTTCAGAGGTGTGGGTGGTGGAATCCATGATAGCGGTGTTGGTGTCTACGGTGTTCAGAGTCGTGTTTCCGATTCGTTTGAGATTCCCGAACCAATGGTCCGGATGCAGAGTTATGGTCCGGCCGGGCAGGAGAGCAAGTTTCCAGCTTACCCTCAACGATTCCGGAAAGCTGGGATCAAAGGGAGCACCGGCGACTTATCTTGTTTAGGTTCTTCCCGCCAAATGGTTCGCGGTTGCGGACGGGAAGCGAGGGAAGATCCTGCGGGGCCGAAATTCCCCCTAGCTCTGTGGACTGGGGGAACCTTCTGACTATATCAACCTGGATTGCAGCAAGTCAAACCTTAGCCAGAGAATTCGCCTTGCATTCGGGTCATGGTTTAAGGGCGAAGCTGGGGAAACGGGCGGGGAACTTAGACGATATACTCGAAATCTGAATGGACCGGCTCTACACTCCCTGGCGCTATGAATTCATCTCCGCACCAAAGCCGGAAGGGTGCGTCTTCTGCGCCAAACTGGCGATCGACGACCGGGAAGCCTTGATTGTCCATCGCGGAAAGGAATGCTACATCTGCCTCAATACCTTTCCTTACAACAATGGACACGTGATGGTGGTGCCCAACGCGCATCTGGATTCTCTGGCGTTGCTGCCGGCCGCGAGCGCGCACGAGATGATGGATTTGGCACAGCGCACGGAGGCAGTGCTGCGCGCCATCTATCAGCCCGGAGGGATAAACATGGGATTGAATCTGGGGGACGCGGCGGGAGCGGGCATCGTCGATCATCTGCATTTTCATGTTGTGCCCCGATGGCGCGGCGACGCCAATTTTATGACTGTAGTCAGTGAGACCCGGGTATTGCCCGAAGAGCTCGGCGCCACTTGGCAGCGACTGCGCGACGGATTCGCCCAGCTTGGCGCTGGAGCCGGCGACTAGCGCCTTGTGGCGGCTGAGGAGTGGTTTTGTCCGGTGCGCAGGCGGTGCAAAGCGCAGCGAGAAGCAGCAGGGTATCCGTGCACGCAAATCGCAAGCTCCCGTTCGGCGGCTTTCATTAGCGTAACCCGCCAGAGTGCAAATGCGCATCCTACGGAGGGAAGAGGTGTATATGGCGAATCTAGGTACCTTGCGCGATTACAAGCTGGAGCACGAGGCCGACGACATCCGCGGCGCCAAGCTCTATGGGCGCAACGACGACAAGCTCGGCACGATTGAAGATGTGGTATTCGATAACCAGTCCGGGGATATTCGGTATGCAGTGATTGACACCGGCGGATGGCTGACCCATAAAAGGTTTCTCGTCCCTGCTGGTCGTATACAGGTCCGCGGCAACGGCAGCTATGCCGATGAGATGGATTATCAGATTGATATGAGTAAGCCTGACATTGAGCGTTTGCCAAAATATGATCCTGACGCCGTACGGGATGACGAGCGCTGGAAAAAATATGAGAAGAGCTATCGCGAAGTGTCAGATTCGGGGGTGATGCATCAGGCCGGCTCCGCCAATATCATTACGGAACCGGGCACTCCGCCGAGAGCGGGAGCGGACGATCTGCCGCCGATCAACGAAGACCTTCGCCTGCACCGTCAGTTCAGTAACCAGACTGCTGGTCCCATGAATACCGGCCCTCTGGCCACCGGAGATACCATGGAGACCGACCGGCTGACGCTGGCGTCCGAGGATTCCGTCACTCAGCCGGACTTGCATACGACCAGCACGTCTCTCGACGAGGGAGAGAACGAAGGCAATCGCAATTCCGCTGGGCGCAATCTGAACCGGGTCGAAAGCACTCCCTTCAAGAATGCCGATGTGGGCGCGGCGGGTAGCGCCTCCGACCGCATGGAGCAAAGCTATACGGCCAAGGAAAAGGGGCAGCCGCTGCCGGGTGAATTCGTCGATGCTCCGTCCGCCGCGGACCGTAACTGGACGGCGGCCAACCGCACCCGAACCAGCGATGCCGAATTCCGCACCGCCGAAGGGGACAGCATATTCAATGCGGCCGACAATCAGGAGAAGGCATTGGGCAGCCAGAGTTCAGGCGTGGCACAGGATTTGAGCAAGGGCAGCGAAGGCGATCGCGGCAGCCATAATTTGGGCAGCCGCGTGGGCAATCGCTGGAGCCGTTTTCAGGGCCGTCTGCGCGACGAGCGGGCCAACATCGCGGCGCATCATGAAAACCGAAGTAAAGACGCGGCGTAGCCGGGCAAGCATGGTTGAATGGCGGGACAGGAGTTGTCCCGCCACATTTTTGTTCATTGTAATAGTCCCAGCAGCCCTGCTTCATCGAGCACCGCCACGCGCAGGGCATTCGCTTTATCGAGCTTGGATCCGGCCTCTTCGCCGGCGACCAGGTAATCCGTTTTTTTGCTCACCGAGCCGGAAACTTTTCCTCCCGCCGCTTCGATTTTTTTCTTCGCCTGATCGCGGGTGAGGTTCGGCAGCGTCCCGGTAATCACCAAGGTTTTTCCCGCGAGCGGCTGCGGCCCTTTTCGTATGACTTCTTGCGTCATGCGCAGTCCGGCGGATCTCAAGCGCCCCACCAGCTCATGGTTTTTCTCCTCCGAGAAGAACTCCCGGATCGCCTCCGACACGCGCGGCCCGACCTCTTCCACCTCCTGCAATTGTTCATCGGTTGAATTCTCGATCAGCTCCATCGAACCGAAGTGGCGGGCCAGCAGTTGCGCAGTGCGCTCCCCCACGAAATGGATGCCCAGCGCGAGCACTACGCGCTCCAGGGGCAACTGCTTGGAGCGCGCAATCTGGGCAAGCACATTCTGCGCCGTCTTCTCGCCGATGCGATCAAGCCGCAACAGATCGTCGCGCGTGATGTCGTAGATGTCCGCGATGCCGCGCACCTTACCGGAATCGATCACCTGCTGCACCAGCGACTCGCCCATGCCGTCGATATTCATCACCCCGCGAGATACGAAGTGCAGCAAACTCTCGCGTAGCTTCGCAGGACAGGCGGCATTCACGCAACGATGGTCCACCTCGCCATCGGCGCGGACTGCCAGGCCGCCACACTCGGGGCAGTGGCCAGGGAAGGCGAACTCCCGATTTCCGCGGGGATGCTTTGCGTCTTCCACGACCTTTACGATTTTGGGAATCACATCTCCGCCGCGCTCCACCTGCACGTAATCGCCAATGCGGACACCCAGCCGGGCAATCTCGTCGGCGTTGTGCAGGGTGGCGCGCTTTACCGTGGTCCCCCCAATAAGCACCGGAGTGAGCATCGCCAGCGGAGTGAGTTTGCCGGTGCGTCCCACCTGCACGGTAATGTCTTCGAGCTGCGTGATTGCCGCGCGGGCGACGAATTTGTAGGCGATCGCCCAGCGCGGCGCCTTGCCGGTGAATCCCAGCCGGTCCTGCAGCTTGACCTCATTGACCTTGAGTACCACGCCGTCGATCTCGTAAGGCAGATGGTCGCGCTTCGCTTCGGCGTCGCGGATGAAGCGCAAGGCTTTCTCAAGATCATCCGTCAAGATGCGATGAGGGTTCACCTTGAAGCCGGCCGCTTCGAGCGCATCGAGCGATTCCGAGTGGGTAGGAAAGATCCAGTCCCCTGCTCGCAGGACGAAATAGGCGTAGTAATCAAGCCGCCGCTTCGCCACCTCGCGCGCATCCACCATGCGGATCGATCCCGCCGCCGCATTGCGGGGATTGGCGGCGCGTTGCAAGCCCTCCTGCTCGCGCTGTTCATTCCATGCCTGGAATGCGGCGATCGGCATCACTACTTCGCCGCGCGCCTCGAAACTTTCCGGCACATTCGCCTTTTTCAGCGTGGCCGCGCCGATGGTAAGGGGAACGCTGCGCATGGTGCGCACGTTAGGCGTCACATCTTCGCCGATCGTTCCATCGCCTCGGGTGATGCCACGCAGCAGCGCGCCGCCCTCGTACCACAGCGCCAGCGACATGCCATCGAGCTTGTATTCGCAGACGTATTCGATGCGCTCGCGATTCGCAAGGTCGCGCACCCGCTGGTCCCACGCGCGCAGCTCTTCCTCGTTGTAAGCGTTGTCGAGCGAGAGCATGGGGCGCGAATGCGGCACCTTGGCGAAGCCCTCCGCCGCCTTGCCGCCTACACGTTGCGTGGGGGAGTCAGGCGTCACCAGTTGCGGATGCTTCGCCTCCAGAGACTTGAGACGGTTCATCAGCCCGTCAAATTCCTGGTCGGAGATTTCAGGATCGTCGAGCACGTAATAGCGATATTCGTGATGGCGAATCTGCTCCCGCAACTCCTCCACATCGTTCTCCACTGCCGGCTTGCTCATGCCGCGATTATAAAGACGAACTTTCGATTTCGGACGCCAGACGGCAGCCGCCAGGAGCAGCCCGATGAGGCGTTTTGAGACAATGCAGAAGAAGCAAACTATGAGCGCCTCCAGCCTGAGCGTGACCATTCCGTGCCTCCGTGTCTCCGTGGCGGACCGCCTTTGAAGCGCGTCACGCTCATCTACAACCCGGTCTCGGGCGGCAATCGCAGCAGACGGCTGCGGCAAGTCGAAGCTGCCGCCGCGGTCTTCCGCGGCGCGGGAATTGAAGCTGAAGTCGTCTCCACTCGCGCCGCCGGATCTGCCGGGGAGCAGGCGCGCGCCGCCATCGCCGCCGGCAGCGACACCATCTTCGCCTGCGGCGGCGACGGCACCTTGCATGACATCCTGCAAGGGATGGTGGGGCTCGATGCGGTGCTCGGCATTATCCCGCTGGGCACTGCGAATGCGCTTGCCTATGACCTCGAAATTCCGTTCCACGCCGTCCGTGCCGCCCGGGTCCAACTCGCCTACAAGCCGCGGCGCATTCCGGTCGGGACGGTCGAGTATGCGCGCAAAGATGGCAAACTGGAGAGGCGTTACTTCACCGTAATGTCCGGCGCCGGGCCGGACGCGGCTATGGTCTATGCATTGAGCGCCAAGTGGAAGGACCAATATGGTTTGTGGGGATATCTGGCCAAGTCCGCCGAGCTTTTTTTCACCCATCACTTCGCGCCCTTCCAGACGGAGTTCGTGAACTCCGCGACCGGCCAATCGCGAAAGGGAGTGGCCGTATCCGTAATGGCGGTGCGCATCACCAACTTCGGTAATGTGCTGCGCAAACTCGCCCCCGGCGCCCGCCTCGAACAGGACTGCCTCAGCCTGGTTGTGATTCAGAAATATGCGCGGATCAGCTTTCTCTTTCACCTGGTTACCGCGCTCTTTGGATACCGGGGCAATATTCCCGGAGTCGAGTTCGCCCAGACAAAGGCGGTGTTCTGTACTGCGCTTCCCAATCATCCCGTCGCCGCCCAGCGCATGGTTCGCGCCGAAGCCGATGGCGAACATCTAGGCAGGCTCCCGGTGCGCATGGCGATCGAGCCTGCCGGGTTTACGCTGCTCATGCCGCCGGAAAGATCTTCTGATTGCTAGAGTCACATTTGTAATCTAAGGAGAGTCGTGTAATCGTTTACGCGCTTCTCGAAAACAGAATTCAGAAACCAGAGGTCGATGGAACCATTCACTCACTTCCTCACCGGCGCCTGCCTCAGCCGCGCCGGCTTCAACCGCACCACCGGACTCGCCACCCTCACGCTGGTGCTCTCCGCCGAAGCGCCTGATATCGACGTGATCGCGGGATTTTGGGGGCCGGTGGCCGGCTTCGCCCACCATCGCGGCTTCTCCCACACCCTACTGGGCGCGCCCGTGATGTCGGCCATCGTAGTTGCTTCTGTTTGGCTTGGTTACAAGTTGTGGTCACGAAGCGGCAGGCGAACGCGGCTGCCTGTCCGCTGGTGGGTGCTGTACTTGCTCGCGTTGGCCGGGTCGCTCTCCCACATCCTGCTCGATTTCACCAACAACTACGGGGTCCGTCCCTTCGCCCCCTTCAATGCCCGTTGGTATTCGTGGGACATCATCTTCATCATCGAGCCGGTGCTGCTGATCGTGCTGGCCCTGGGATTGATCTTACCCGCGATCTTTTCTCTCGTGAGCGCCGAGGTCGGCGAAAAGAGGCGGCCCTTCCGGGGACAAACCTCCGCCATCTGCGCGCTCGTGCTCATGGTGGTCTTCTGGCTAGTGCGCGACGTGCAGCATCGCCAGGCGCTCGCGATGCTTAATAGCCGAGCCATGCAGACCGGCGCGACCATGCGCGTCGGCGCCATGCCTTATCCGGTCAATCCTTTTCGCTGGTTCGGCGTGGTCGAGACCA
This sequence comes from Acidobacteriaceae bacterium, assembly GCA_039934875.1. GTDB lineage: Bacteria > Acidobacteriota > Terriglobia > Terriglobales > Acidobacteriaceae > JBDTLH01. Next base: position 9,798 of record JBDTLH010000287.1, read on the forward strand.
CCAATGCCTATGAGACCTTCGACGTGGAAACCCGCGAGCTGCACATCAACAGCAACGGACGCGAAGGAACCTACTATAAGCCGCCGGAATCCGCCGCCGATCTTGCCGCAAAAAATTCTTACCTTGGCCGGGTCTATCTCGATTGGGCGCGCTTCCCGCTCACGGAAACCTCGTTCAATGCGGAAGACCAGCAATACACGGTATATTTTCGCGACGTTCGCTACATGTATTCGCCCCTCTCGTCGCGCGACGAAGCCGACATTCGCAACACACTGGCCGCGCACGTGGTGCTCGACCATAACCTGAACGTGGTGGAGCAGTGGATGGGGAATCGGGAGCAGAAGTAGCTAGAACTTCGCCGTCATCCGCTCCGCTCCTCCCATATACTTACGCAACACCTCCGGTATCACCACGCTGCCGTCCTCCTGCTGATAGTTTTCGAGGATCGCCAGCCAGGTGCGCCCCACAGCCAGCGCGGAGCCGTTCAAGGTATGCACATACTCGGATTTGCCACGCGCATTCTTGAAACGAATGTTCGCGCGCCGCGCCTGATACGCCTCGAAATTAGAACAGGAAGATATCTCCCGATAGAGCTGCTGTCCCGGCAACCACACTTCCAGATCGTA
>JBDTLH010000288.1:0-7534 GCA_039934875.1 Acidobacteriaceae bacterium
CCGCCACAAGGCGGACGCAAACATCCCCATCAGGAGTTTACTCCGGTCGATACCACCAATATCCTCTTTATCTGCGGCGGCGCGTTCGTCGGACTGGAAAAGACCATCGGCCGCCGTCTGGGCAAGAAGGCGCTGGGATTCCGAAACCCCAACGCCGCCGATGCATCTAAGACCATTGAGGTCCCGCCCCAGCGCCGCGATATCGAAATGCTGAAGCACGCCGAACCCCAGGACCTCATCAAATATGGGCTGATCCCCGAATTTGTCGGCAGACTGCCGGTCATGGGAGTGCTCGACGAACTCGATGAAGCCGCGCTGGTTGAGATCCTCACCAAGCCGCGCAACGCTATTTTGAAGCAATATCAGAGGCTTTTCGAGTTCGAAAATGTTAAGCTGCGGTTTACCGACGACTCTGTCGCCGCCATAGCCCGCGAGGCGCTCGCGCGCAAGATCGGGGCCCGCGGATTGCGCATGATTCTTGAAGAACTCATGCTGGATCTGATGTATGCTCTGCCCGGACAGAAGAAATTGAAAGATTTCGAGGTTACGAAGGAGATGGTCGAGAAGCGCGATGTCTCCGTATCCATGATGGAAAAGGCCGGTTAAAGGTCTCGTTCCAGGGCGCTTCACCAATCAATTGAAATAGAGGGCGAGTGAGTCAAAATCGAGAAAAAGTCGAGACCCGGCGTTTACCCATGATGCCGATCCGCGATGTCGTCATCTTCCCCCACATGATGACGCCGTTTGTTGTCGGGCGGGAATCCAGCGTCCACGCGCTCGAAGAGGCGCTGGCGGGCGAGCGCAAGATCTTTTTAGCCACCCAGCACGACGCCAGTGTGGATGAACCCAAACCCAATGAGATCTACCAGGTCGGCACCATCGTCAACATCGTGCAGAGCCTTAAGCTGCCCGACGGCAACATAAAAGTTCTGGTCGAGGGCGTGGAGCGCGCCAAGGTCCTTCAAGTCGAAGATGTGGATGGCTTTTATCGCGCCACCGTGCGCATGACCCGCTTCACCGTCGAAGTAACACCCATCATCGAAACTGCTATCCAGCGCGTCACTTCTCTCTTTGAACAGTATGTGAAGCTGGCGCAGACGCTGAATTACGAGACCACCATCGCCTCGGTGCGGGCCGATGAAGCCGGCAAGCTGACCGATACCATCGCCGCCAATCTCCAGCTCTCGATTGAAGAAAAGCAGGAGCTGCTCGACATCTTTGACCCTGCGGAGCGTATCAACCGCGTCGCCGATGTGCTGGAGATCGAGATCGAGAAGCTCAACATGGACCGCACCATCCAATCGCGCGTGAAGCGGCAGATGGAGCGGGCGCAGAAAGAATATTACCTCAACGAGAAGATCAAGGCGATCCAGAAGGAGCTGGGACGCGGGGAGAAGAGCGAATTCGACGAGCTGCGCAAGAAAATCGAAACTGCGGGCATGTCCAAGGAGGTGCAGGAGAAGGCCATGAACGAGCTCAAGAAGCTCGAAGCCATGCCTCCCATGTCGGCGGAATCGACGGTTTCGCGCAACTACCTCGACTGGCTGCTCGCAGTGCCGTGGCAGAAGAAGTCGAAGGAGATCCGTTCCATCGAGCACGCGGAAAAGATCCTCAACGAGGACCATTACGGCCTCGAAAAGATCAAAGACCGCATCCTCGAATTCCTCGCCGTCCGGCAACTGGTCAAGAATCCCAAGGGATCGATCCTCTGTTTTGTTGGTCCCCCGGGGGTCGGCAAGACCTCGCTCGGGATGTCGATTGCGAAAGCCACCGGGCGCAAATTCGTCCGCCTGTCCCTCGGCGGGGTGCGCGATGAGGCGGAGATCCGCGGCCATCGCCGTACCTACATCGGCGCGCTTCCGGGGCAGATCATCCAGTCCATGAAGAAGGCCGGGACCAAAAATCCGGTGATGATGCTCGATGAGCTCGACAAGATGGCGGCCGATTTCCGCGGCGATCCCTCGGCCGCGCTGCTCGAAGTGCTCGATCCGGAGCAGAATTACATGTTCCAGGACCACTATCTCGACGTGGAGTACGACCTCTCGCAGGTGCTCTTCATCGGCACCGCCAACGTGCTGCACACCATTCCCGCGCCCCTGCAGGACCGCATGGAGATCATCCGGCTGCACGGCTACACGGAACTGGAAAAAGCTGAGATCGCAAAGCAATTCCTGGTCAAGAAGCAATTAGAGGCAAACGGCCTCTCTGCCGCCAACCTCAAGTTCGATGACTCGGCGATCTTCGAGTTGATTCGCGGCTACACCCGCGAATCCGGGGTGCGCAATCTGGAGCGCGAGATCGGCAATGTGGGCCGCAAGATCGCCCGCAAAGTGGTCGAGAAGGGGGCCGAATACTCGACCGTCATTACCCACGCCAACGTCTCCGACCTGCTGGGGGTAGCAAAGTTCCGCGACTCCGCTATGCACGAGAAGGCCGAGATCGGCCTGGTTACCGGTCTGGCCTGGACCGAGGTGGGAGGCTCCATTCTCTCGACCGAGGTCACCGTCCTCGACGGCAAAGGCAAGCTCACCCTGACCGGCAAGCTGGGCGATGTGATGCAGGAATCAGCCCAGGCGGCGCTCTCCTACGTTCGTTCGCGCGCGTTCCGGCTGGGATTGCCCCGTGATTTCTACCGCAACATTGATATCCACGTGCACGTGCCCGAGGGCGCGATTCCCAAGGACGGTCCTTCGGCGGGCATCACCATTGCTACCGCGCTATCAAGCGCACTCACGCGGATTCCCGTGCGGCGCGACATCGCCATGACCGGCGAGATCACGCTGCGCGGCAAAGTCCTGCCTATCGGCGGCCTCAAGGAGAAGCTGCTCGCCGCCCATCGCGCCGGCATCTTCGAGGCGGTCATGCCCAAGGACAACGAACGCGATTACCCGGAGCTGCCGGATACCTTGCGCAACGGCATGAAGTTCCACTTCGTGGACAACATGGACGAGGTGCTCAAGATTGCGCTCGAGCGTCCTCTGCCGGACGTCTCCGAAATAGAAACGGAAGCGCTGGGCAATGTGCCCCAACCCCAGCCGCAGCAGGCCCCGGTAGCCAGGCAATAACTGGCTGGTTGCTTGCAGGGCCGCTCGCCATGGGCGGCTCTGTCGCTTGTGCCTGCACTATTAGCCGGCAGCCAGAGACCAGCAGCCTTATGAAGACCTCCGCCACCTTCCTCAAAAGCGCCGTCGATCCGATCCACTTTCCAGCGGCCAATGTGCCCGAAGTGGCGTTTACCGGACGCTCCAACGTCGGCAAGTCATCGCTCATCAACGCCCTGCTGGGGAGCAGGATCGCGAAGGTGAGCTCTACCCCTGGACGCACCCAGATGATTAATTTCTTCGACGTCGTGAGCGGGACGGGCCCCACATTGCTCAACCTTCGCTTCGCCGATCTGCCCGGCTACGGATATGCCAAAATATCCAAATCAATCTCCGCGGAGTGGCCCAAGTTCATCGAGCCCTACCTGCGCGAGCGCCAGACGCTCGGGTTGTGCGTCTCCCTGATTGATGCCAACGTTCCTCCACAGCCGTCGGATTCGCACTTGATCGACTGGCTCATGGAACAGGAGCGTCCCTTGCTGGTGGTCGCGACCAAGTCCGACAAGCTGAGCGCGAACAAGCTGCGCAACAGCATTTTCGCGCTGGAGCGGGAGCATGGAGTCAACCGTATCCTGCCGGTCAGCGCCAAGACCGGCGCCGGGATGGGCGAGTTGTGGCGGGAGATCAGAGCAACTGCAACTGCCAGCTCCTAACATCGCCCCCCGCGCCGCGGCCAACTCCAAAGACAACGCAAGCCGCGCCATGGCCATCTCACATCAAGTTGAACTTTGCTTCAGGCCGCACCGCCCTGCAAGCCCGCTCCAGGAGCCATTGTGCCTCAAGCCAAACAAATTGCCCTTATTCTTATCGCTCTACTCTCTCCTCTTCCTTTCTTCAGCCAGATCAATCCCGCCCCGGCGCAGAGCACAAACCAAACTCAGAAGCCTGCAACGGTTGCACCGGCCCCTTCACCGCCCCAGCCGGAAACTTCGCAGACCGGTCTTCCCCAGGCTCCCACTCCAGCCATCTCCGGTCCCACCATCATCAACAAGGACCTGCCGGTCTTGAAGCAAAGCCCTCGTATCGCGGGAGTCCTGCCGAATTTCACTGCGGTCAACTCCAACACACTGCTGCCGCCCCTCACCACTCACCAGAAATTCGTGCTGGCCATGCACGACAGCATCGATTATTCCTCTTTTCTGCTGGTCGGAGCGCTCGCCGCTAAAGGGCTGCAATCGAATGCCACCCCGCAGCTCGGCACCGGTGCGGCGGGCTTCGGCCGCTATTACTGGCGCGAGTTTACTGACCAGGTTTCGGGAACTTTCTTCACCGAGGCCATCCTGCCCACGCTCACCCGCGAGGACCCACGCTACTACACCTACGGCAAAGACGGGTTCTTTCAGCGCGCCTTTTATGCCATCTCCCGCACCGTCATTACGAAGAACGACGCGGGCGGCGAGGAATTCAATATCTCCGAGATCGGCGGCAACGCCGCTGAAGCCACGCTCTCAAACTTCTACTATCCCTCCCAGGAACGCGGCTTTGACAAGACCGCAAAGAATTTCGCCACTCAAACCGCCATCACGGCCGGCTCCAACGTCCTCAAAGAGTTCTGGCCCGACATCCGCAAAAATGTTTTTCGCATCAACGACAACTAATCCTGTTCAGTCGCTCTACGCGAATGGCCGGTCCTTGCGCGTTGTTGCCCGGCATCCCCACGCATCCTGGCCCTCACCTCCTCGGTGACGCCGCCGTAAATCATATGCGAGAGAAAACTGTAGGCGTGCATGCGAAATGGATACTTCCATGGCGGCTTCGAGCTTGAGCGCGGGCAGCCCCACCTCCACCGCCGCAAGCCACACGCCTATGCCAAAGCCGACGCCCTTGGTGCTGGAGATGCCAGGTACCGTCGCTACTCTGCTTTACAAAGTGGCCGCCTTCACCTACTGCAGGTGGAGTATCCACGCCGTGTATGCGAAAGCTTCTCTAACCTTGGTGGGGACCCGTTGCCGCAAGGTTGCGGTGTGAAGCTCGCGGCGCGCCGACCCGCGGGCCACGATGCCTTCCCGCCGCATCATGCGTTCAATGCGGAACAGGTGATAGCCGTCGCTGACCGCGATGCAATCCGCCACGCCAAGTCTGCGCAGGATGGCGCTCACCCGCCGCGCGGATTCGTCGGTGTCGCGAGACTCGGTTTCGGCGATAAGGGCAACGCTGGCGACCCCACGCTCTTCCAGGTAATGTTTGCCGACGCCCCCTTCGCTGAATCTGGCGTCGCGGGCGTGCCCTCCGGTGGTAATGATGATCGGTGCGTAGTGCTGCTGCCACAACTCGAAAGCATGGTCGAGACGGGAGCGGAAAACCGGCGAGGGGTGTCCGTCATATTGCGCCGCGCCGAAGACCACAATCGCGCCGGCGGGCTGCGGCGGCTCTCCCGACGCGGAGATGCCGATGCGGATGTAGATGGTGATGATCCAGAGGGCAAACAGGAAAATCCCGAACCAAAAGATGCGCCGCCAGCTTCTCATGCCCACAAAATTTCGGCGACTTCGCCGGCCGGAATTGCGCCCGCCCGCTGAATGTTCCACTCTCCCGGACTCCCGCTGAGGTCCACGATCGTGGAGAATTCTCGGCGCGGCGCGCTGCCCGCGTCGAGCACTAACGAGATGCGTTCGCCAAGCTGGTCGCACACCTCGGAGGCGGTGATGCATTCCGGATGCCCCAGCAGGCTGGCGGCCGTGGCGGTAATGGGAAAATCCATGGCTTCGACTACCGCGCGGGATATTGGAGCAGCGGGGATGCGGATCGCCACGTGTCCGGTATTCGCCGTCACCCGCAGCGGAAGACCTGATCCGGCGTTGACGATCAGGGTCAGCGGACCGGGCCAGAACCGTTCCGCGAGCGCGAAGAACATGGGCGGCAGATCGCGCGTCAGGCTGACCGCTTGCCCGACCGATCCAATCAGCAGCGAAAGCGGCTTGCTTGAAGCACGTCCCTTGATCTCATACACCTGCTGCACCGCGCGCAGGTTGACAGGATCGACCGCGAGTCCATAAAAAGTGTCAGTGGGCATCCCCACTACATCGCCCCGCTTGAGACGGTAAACGCAATAGGCGATCAGCGCAGGGTCGGGTTGGTTGCGATCGATGGCTAGGACTTCGGGCAAAGCGCGCTCCGGTGGTGATGATGATAAGAATGACAATGATGAGAGACTATCAAAGATACACCAGGGCAGTCGGCACACCCCAGGTTGCATCGCAACCGGAATGCCGCGCGCGGACCTTGTGCGCTCAATGCGGACCCGCGATTTTATACAATAGGCATGCAGCATGAGAACTCCGGCACGGAATATTGTAAGCGCACAGAATTCGCGGGTGAAAGCATTGCGCCGGGCGCTATCCCAGGCGGAGCTGGTGGAGGGCTTGTGCGCCGTCGATTCGGAGCGCCTGGTGCGCGAGGCGGCGGGCTCGGGACTGGCAGTCGAGGCGGTGTTCTTTTCCGAGTCGCGATTCGAGCAGGCCAAGTCGCTGCTGCAGGATGTGGAAGCGGAAGAGGTGCTGATCCTTCCTGACGCGGTCTTCAAGACGCTGGTGAGCACCGACGCTCCGCAGGGCATCGCGGCGCTGGTGCGCGCTCCCCAGTGGGACGAAGACGCGGTATTGCGCGAGCAGCGCGGATTGGTCATGATGTCGGCCGGCATTCAGGACCCCGGCAATTTGGGCACAATCGTTCGTTCGGCGGAGGCCTTCGGCGCTAACGCAGTGATCGCGCTCGCGGGTACGGTGTCGCTCTGGAACCCGAAGACGCTGCGGGCGTCGGCAGGCTCTGCGTTTCGCCTCCCCGTAATTGAGATGCGAGGCGACTTCCCAGAAACTGTCGAACAACTGAAGCAGCGCGGCTTTACCCTGCTCGCCGCCGATTCGCATCGCGGAGCGTTGGCGGTCTCCGTCGATCTCAAGCGAAAAATCGCGCTCTTGATCGGCAATGAGGGCGCTGGCGTTTCAAAAAAGATGGCGGACAAGGTCGATGATTTCGTGCGCATTCCACACCTGCAGACCGTGGAGTCGTTGAATGCCGGAATCGCCGCCAGTTTGCTGCTGTACGAGGCGTACCGGCAGAGGCGATATTCGTAGGCAAGCAGTCAGCGGGAATAAGTCCCATCAGCGGATAAGCCCCAGAGAAGATACCCGCCCTTTCACCTCGTTCAATCTTCGTGACCGGTTCCACCTCGCCCCAAAATTCTTGTCAAGCTGTCAAACTAGTAAACTTCACCCCTAACCCACTCACAACAATAGACATATTTATTTTTAATAATTGTCACTTTCTCCCTATGCAATAGGCTATACTCTAATTAATAACAATATCTCTAAGGCGCACCCACCACGGTGCGCCTTTCGTTTTTGGACCACCGGCTGCTAGCCGGTGGTAGAGCGGGCTGCCAGCCCGCTCTTTTTCGTCTACCCTCCCCCCGGCCACCCTACGGTGATCCCCCG
>JBDTLH010000289.1:0-11108 GCA_039934875.1 Acidobacteriaceae bacterium
GCGAGTGCGGGCATGAAGCTCGATGATATTGATTTGATCGAAGTAAATGAGGCGTTTGCGGCGCAGGCGCTGGCGGTAGAAAAAGAGTTGGGCATCGATCCCAAGAAGTTGAACGTGAATGGCGGAGCGATTGCGCTGGGGCATCCCCTGGGCTCGACCGGAACGCGGTTGGTGCTGACGCTGCTCTATGAACTGCGGCGCAGCAAGAAGAAGTATGGATTGGCGACGGCCTGCATCGGCGGGGGGCAGGGGATTGCCATGATCGTGGAGAGTTTGGCGTGAGGACAGAGTTTGCAGTTTACGATTAACAGTTCACAGTTCACAGTTAGACAGTTCACAGTTTGAAGTTCACAGTTAGGGAGACTCTGATTAACGATTGCTTTGAACGTTTTGGGTAGACCCCCGGCTTCAGCCGGGGGATAAATCACTGAAAATGCGGGGCGGCTTTAGCCGCCGGGGTACTGGTTGGGTTAATCAGAGTTTCGTTAATACAGTTCACACTTCGAAGTTCACAGTTAATACTCCATACATGGAGGCATCTAACAGCAGCCGAAGACCGTAAACTGCGAACTGTGAACCGTAAACTGTAAACTCCTTCAGGAGCGAGATTATTTATGCAAATCAAAAAAGTTGGCGTACTAGGATGCGGGCTGATGGGCTCCGGCATCGCGCAGGTAGCGGCAATGGCGGGCTACGACGTGGTGGTGGTCGAAGCGGAGCAGAAGGCGATTGATAAAGGCTTTGCCGGGATAGAGAAGTCGCTGGCGAAGTTCGCCGAGAAACCGGAGAAGACGGGCGTTACTCCGGAGAAGGCGAAGGAGGCGCGCGGGCGGTTGCAGGGCTCCACCAGCTATCAGGACCTGGCGGATTGCGATCTGATCATCGAGGCGATCATCGAGAATCCGGAGATCAAGAAGAAGACTTACGCGGAACTTGATGGAATTGTGAAGAAGGAAGCGATCTTTGCCACCAATACCTCTTCGATTTCAGTGACCGAGCTGGCGGCGGCGACGAAGCGGCCGGATAGATTTATCGGGCTGCACTTTTTCAATCCGGTGCCGCTGATGAAGTTGGTGGAAGTTGTGCGCACGATTGCCACTGCGGATGAGGTGATGGATGCGGCGGTGGAGTTCGGCAAGCGAGTAGGCAAGGTTCCGGTGCGGACCAGCGACAAGACGGGATTCATTGTGAATCGTTTGCTGGTGCCGTATCTGCTGGATGCGATACGCGCGTACGAAGAGGGCGTGGGTTCGATTGAAGAGATTGATACGGCGATGAAGCTGGGCTGCGGGTATCCCATGGGGCCGTTTACGTTGCTGGATTTTGTCGGGCTCGACACGACTTACTACATTACCCATGTGATGTTCGATGAGTTCAAGGAGCGGCGATTTGCGAGTCCGGCGCTTCTCCGGCGGCTGGTTCTGGCGGGATGGTACGGGAAAAAGACGGGGAGAGGGTTCTACGATTGGACGGATGCGGCGAATCCGAAGGCGAATCGTTTCTGATTGCAAACGCGAGGTCCTTCGCTCCGCTCAGGATGACAAATCAAGTGATTTGCGCACACAAGGAGAATAGCTTGTACGAGAATGTGAAGTTTGAAGTGCGCGAGCAGATCGCGTATGTGACGATCGATCGTCCCAAGGTGCTGAATGCGCTGAATATGGCGACCATGGAGGAGCTGCGGCGGGTCTTTACCGAGATCAAAGAGAGTAAAGATGTGCGCGTGGTAATTCTTAGCGGGGGCGGAGAGAAGTCGTTCGTCGCGGGTGCGGACATCAATGAGTTGGCGAAGAACGATCCGGTCATAGCCAAGGAATACACCCACAAGGGCCAGGCGGTGCTCGATTTGATTGAAAATTGCGGCAAGCCGGTGATTGCCTGCATTACTGGATTTGCGCTGGGCGGCGGATGCGAGATTGCCATGGCGTGTACCATGCGCCTGGCCGGTCCGGTGGCGAAGCTGGGGCAGCCGGAGGTCAAGCTGGGGATCATTCCGGGTTACGGGGGGACGCAGCGGCTGCCGCGGCTGGTAGGTAAAGGGTTGGCGCTGCAATTGCTGCTGAGCGGCGAAATGATTTCGGCGCAGGAGGCGTATCGCATCGGATTGGTGAATGAGATCGTGGATGCGGGCGAGGGCGCGGATCCCGCGACGCAGAAGGCGAAGCTGATCGCGCGCGCGGAGGAGATTGCGGAGAAGATCATCGGCAATGCCCCGCTGGCGATCCAGTACACGATCGAGGCGGTCAATCATGGCTACGACCTGACGCTCGCCGAGGGATTATTTATTGAAGCGGCGTTGTTTAGCGTGTGTTGCGCGACCGAGGACAAGAAAGAGGGGACGACGGCGTTTCTGGAGAAGCGGGCGGCAAGGTTTCAGGGGAAATAGCGAAAACGAACTCGACTCAAACTCGACTAAGGTGTCTGCCGTATCAGTTGGCCCGGTACGGAGATCGAAGCGGCGATTCTTCGGCGTTCTACGGGGTTTACGGTGATTTCGGAGATATCTTGCCATCGGTCCGGGGCCGGAATCGCGGAGCCGCCAACCGGTTATCCCTGCGGAGATTGCTGCGGTGATCTACGGCTTTTACGGCGATCTCTCGCCCGGCAAAGCGAATGCCTTTATTTTAGCTTTAGGCGAGGGCCAAATCTCTGTGTGGTTCAATGGAAGAGTAATGCTTAAGAAGATTACTGCGGTAATCCGCGCAAGCCCGGAAGAGCAGGTCCTCGTCCGCGATCTGTTGCAGCGGCTGGGACTGGCGGGAGAGACCTTCACCACCTCATCCGGCGAGCTGATCTTTGGCGACGGAGCGCAGGGCGAGCTTCCTCCCGTGCTCTTTGAGGTCTCCGAGGTTGAGTCGGTGTATCGCGTAGGGCTCGGGATGCAAGGCAATGTCGCCGGCACGACGATGGAGGTCAGTGAGATGCGCCAAACGCCGTGGAATTCGTCGTTGGTCACCATACGGATTGGCTCCGTCGATATGGGATTTTGGAGCCACAATGATCCTGAAAAGAACTGCATCGCCGCGATAGAGGGGGATTTGCAGGCGGCGGGAATGCGCTTCGGCATCGTGGTAAGCCGCTGGAACCAGGTGATTACCGAGCGGCTATTGCATGGCGCGCTCGATGCGCTGCACCGGCTGGGGACCAGGCGCGAAGAGATCACCATCGTGCGCGTGCCCGGGGCATTCGAAATTCCATCAGCGGCGCGCACCTTAGCGGAGACGGGCAAAGTGGATGCTGTGATTGCGCTGGGCTGCCTGGTGCGCGGAGAAACCAGCCATTACGAGCATATCGCGCAGGAGGCGACGCGCGGGATTGGCCAATCGGCGCAGGAAACCGGCGTACCGCACGCGTATGGCTTGCTGACTTGCGAGACGCTGGAGCAGGCGCTCGATCGCGCGGGGCTGAAGGCGGGGAACAAGGGCTTTGAGGCGGCGATGTCGGCGGTGGAGATGGTGAGCGTGGGGCGAAAACTGCGGAGCTAGTTTCGAGTTTCAAGACTAAAAAGCAACCACGAAGGACACGAAGTGCCCACAAAGTTTCAAGGGGGAAAGGGTTGGCTTCGGTTGACACTAGTCGTTGTTCACTCACTCGCTTTCGATTTTCAGTTTCTTGTCTCTTCGTGTGCCTTTGTGTCCTTTGTGGTTCCGCTCTTCCGGGCTTTCGCTATCTGCTAACGTAGAAAGATGGGGCAGAGGCGCAAGGGACGCGAGCTTGCTTTGCAGATGCTGTTTCAAGCCGATATGGCCAAGCAGTCGGTGGAGCAGGTACGGAAGACGTTCTGGGCGGAGCGGACGAACGTGGAAGAGGAGGCGCGCGGGTTTGCGGATGATCTATTTCGCATTGCCATGGATCGGCAGCAGGAGATCGATGGCATCGTGGAACGCCACGCCAGCCACTGGCGCATTGCCCGCATGGCGGTAGTGGACCGTAACCTGATGCGCGCGGCGGTAGCGGAACTTCTAGGCTACAAGACGACTCCAAGGGCGGTGGTGATCAATGAGGCGCTGGAGATCGCGCACAAGTACAGCGCGCCGGAATCAGTGAATTTCATAAACGGGGTGCTGGACTCGGTGTCGAGGGAGATGGCGGGCGTAGCTTAGGGAGTGTCACCCGAAGCTGCCGCCATTCCGAGCTTGTGAAGCCGGGGGTTTTGCCCGAAACCTCATTCCGTAACTCTGAAGCGGGCGATTGAAGCAGGCTCCGGAAGTGATGCACCGAAAATACTGCATATGAGCCACTTAGCTTTGAGCTATAGTATGAATCGCTTGTAGTCAAAGGAGGGTCATATGATAGTTGTGTATCTCCTGGCGTTAGCGTGGATTGCGCTGGTCTTTGGAATTTGCATCGGTGATTTTTTTGATGTTCAGTTCGGGTCGCTGGGCGTGGGATACGAAGCGATCAAGAACGTGCGCGCCAAAGAAAAGCCGAAGGCGATGAAGATCGCCGCCTGAACACCTGTGGCATAGCCAGTAAGGTGGGCACGTTTGGGTTCACGGCTTGCGATACACCACCCCATCCTTCATTACGAAATCCACCTTCTGCAGCAAGCCCACGTCCTGCAACGGATCGCCGGCCACAGCGATGATATCCGCCAGCTTGCCCGCCTCCACCGATCCGATCTGGTCGGACATCCGCAGCAACTGCGCAGCGTCGCTGGTCGCCGACTTGATCGCCTGCGCCGGAGCCATGCCGTTCTTCACCATTGAGGGGAACTGAATGGCATCGTTGATCTTCCAATCGAAGCCGCCGATATCAGTCCCATAGGCGATCTTCAGTCCTGCCTTGAGCGCGCGCTGAAAGGTCTGATGATGCATGTCGATCATGTCAACCCAAATGCCCTTTGCAAGCATCATCTGCATGTCTTCGGGAGCAATATAGTCGCCGTGCTCGATTGAATCCACGCAGGCTTCGACCGCATTGTGCACACCCTGCAACGCCATCGCGTGCGCTGCGACAGGATGCCGCTCGCGATGCGCCTCATCCACCATCGCCTTGACTTCTTCAAGGGTGAAGGTCGGTACGTCATTGAGGACCTTTGATTTGGGGACTATAAAGTAGCTGCGGTCCACATAGATTTTGATCCAATCAGCGCCATTCGATATCTGTTCGCGGACCGCCTTGCGGCACTCGTCCGGACCGTCGCAGGTCTGGACCGCCTTGGGCAGCACGGGTTCGATCTCCGGCGCATAACCCAGCAGCGGGTAGGCCCCGGTCACATCAAGCGCGCGGGTTGCCACCTTCATGCGCGGTCCGGGAGTGACGCCGTCGCGGATCGCATTGCGCACCGCGACATCGGCGTAGCCCGCGCCCTCGGTCTCAAGATCGCGGATGGTGGTGAAGCCCTCGAGCAACAGATTATGCGCGTTGCGCGTCATAGCCAGCGAAATCTTAGCACGGCAATAAGGGGCGCCGAGCGGCAATAAATCGTGGCTTATAAGCAATTTCTAATCTAAAAAGCTCGATTTCTGAGTTACATTTGTCACACCCCCGAAAACTTCAAACTCAGTGGGTGCTTATGTTAGCTCCGAGAAGGCTGCTTTGGATTGCGACGGTCACTCTGTCGCTTGGAATAGTTACTGTTCTCTTTTCCTCATCGGCTGATGCGGGAAGCGACGGAGGTCAGACCATTCTGACGGTTGATCCGTCGGGACTGCTGACATCGTATGCCAGCGTGCCGGTTGACCTGACCAACCCCTTCTTCCAAAGCATCGGGACCAACGGCCGCAGTTGCGCGAGCTGCCATCAGGCGGCGGACGGCTTCGGCTTCACTCCGCCGCATGTTCGCGAACGCTTTAACTTGAGCGCCGGCAATGATCCCATCTTTCGTCCCAACGACGGCGCGGTCTGCCCCACGGCCGACGTCTCTACGCTGGCGGCACGCCGTCAGGCATACCGCATGTTGCTCACCAAGGGCCTGATCCGCGTGAGCCTGGCTATACCCGCCAACGCCGATTTTCAACTGGTCAGCGTGGACGATCCTTATAGCTGCACCAGTCCCTCGGACATCGCGCTGTTCCGGCGTCCGCTGCCTGCCACCAACCTGGCATTTCTCAGTTCGATCATGTGGGATGGCCGAGAATCTACTGTTGCCGGACGAAGCATCGCCGGAGACCTTGGTTCGCAAGCTATCGACGCGACCACCGGACACGCGCAGGGCGCAGTTCCTACCCAACAGCAGGTCGCGCAGATCGTGGCCTTTGAAGAGTCGCTGACCACCGCGCAGGGCATCGACGTCAATGCCGGAATTCTGTTGGCGGATGGCGGCAATGGCAGCGCCTTCCCTTTGGTAAATCAGCCCTTCTATCTCGGCATTAACGATGTACTGGGCGGCGATCCCAATGGCAAGCCCTTCAATCCGGTGGCGATGACGGTCTATTCCGCATGGGAGAATCTACAGAATGGAGACCCCTATTATCGCGCCGCGCGCCGGGCGGTCGGCCGCGGGGAAGCGCTCTTCAACTCGCTTCCTATTCCCATCTCCGGCGTTGCGGGCCTGAATGATGTGATTGGCGTCCCCCTGCTTCAGGGTACCTGCACTACCTGTCATGACTCACCCAACGCCGGCAGCCATTCCCTGAAGCTGCCCATTGACATTGGGATCGCCGCAGCTTCGCGCCGTACACCCGATATGCCGCTCTACACTTTCCAGTGCCAGAATGGGCAACAGGTACAAACCACTGATCCGGGCAAGGCGATGATATCCGGCAAATGCGCGGACATGGGCAAGATGAAAGGTCCGGTGCTGCGTGGACTCGCCGCCCGCGCCCCCTACTTCCACAACGGCAGCGCCGCTGACCTGGGCGCCGTAGTTGACTTTTACAATACCCGCTTTAACCTCAACATCACCGCCCAGCAAAAGAGCGATTTAGTCGCCTTTCTGAAAACCCTGTGATTAGAGTGCAATTTGCCAGGGGGTGACTCATCAGCGCCCCCCTTCTTTCGTCAAAGCATTAACGCAGAGTTCGCTGAGGACACAGAGCGCGCAGAGGAAAGCAAGAAAAACCACAAGCTTTTGCTCTTATTTCTGGTCTTGGGTCTTAATTTTGGTCTTCGCCTAGGCTCTCCTCTGTGTCCTCTGTGTCCTCTGTGGTGAAGCCTTTCGTCATTCTGGGTGTCTCCCGGGTGATCCCCCGCGAACTGTTAGAATCAACCTAGTCCCACCTCTCGCCTTCCGCAGATACAGGCCGCAAAAAGACCCGCATGGACCGTCAGCACATTCGCAATTTCGCGATCATCGCGCATATTGACCACGGTAAAAGCACCCTCTCCGACCGTCTGCTGGAGATGACGGGTGCGCTCGCCATGCGCGAGATGCAGGCGCAGGTGCTCGATGCCATGGACCTGGAGCGAGAGCGTGGAATCACCATCAAAGCCCATGCCGTGCGCATGAACTATCTGGCGCACGATGGCGAGATGTATCAGCTCAACCTGATCGACACTCCGGGCCACGTTGATTTCAGCTATGAGGTTTCGCGCGCGCTGGCCTCCTGCGAAGGCGCTCTGCTGGTGGTCGATGCCTCGCAAGGGGTCGAGGCGCAGACCCTCGCCACCGCCTACATCGCCATCAATCACGGCCTCGAGATCATCCCCGTAATCAACAAGATTGACCTGCCAAGCGCGGACATCCCGCGCACCAAAGAGATGATCGAGCAGACCGTCGGCCTGGACGTTAGCGACGCGCTGCTGGTCAGCGCCAAGACCGGACTCGGCGTTCCAGAGGTGCTCGAAGCAATCGTAAAGCGCCTGCCTCCGCCCAGCGGCGATCAAGACGCTCCTTTGCAGGCGTTGATCTTCGATTCCTGGTTCGATCCTTATCGCGGCGTTGTGGTGCTCGTCCGGGTCATGTTCGGGCGCTTGCGCCGCGGCACCAGGATCCGCCTATGGTCTAACGGCAAGGTCTTCACCGTTGAAGATATTGGCGTGCTCACTCCCAAGCCGGTTCCAGTGGACGAACTCGCCGCCGGCGAAGTCGGTTTTATCGTCGCCAACCTGAAAAATGTGGCCGATACCAAGATCGGCGATACCATCACCGATGATGCGCGCCCCGTCTCCGAGCCGCTGCCCGGCTTTGAAGAGCTGAAGCCGATGGTCTTTGCCGGGCTTTACACCGTGGACTCGCACCAACACACCGCGCTGCGCGAGGCGCTCGAAAAACTCCGGTTGAACGACTCCTCCTTCTTCTTTGAGCCGGAGAGCTCGGTTGCCCTCGGATTTGGTTTTCGCTGCGGTTTTCTCGGACTGCTGCACATGGAAATAATCCAGGAGCGGCTGGAGCGAGAGTTCGGCCTTGACCTCATCGTTACCGCGCCCAGCGTCCGTTACAAGATTTATAAGACCGACGGCAACATGATTGAGGTTGACAATCCCTCGCGCTGGCCCGACCCGACGATTATTGAAAAAATCGAGGAGCCGGTCATCCTCGCCACCATCCTCACCAACGAGGAATATGTGGGCAATATTCTGAAGCTGGTGGAAGATAAGCGCGGCAAGCAGAAGAATTTTGAATATGTATCTTCAACCCGGGTGATGCTTACCTACGAACTGCCGCTCAATGAGATTGTGCTCGACTTCTACGACCGGCTTAAGTCCGTCTCCCGCGGATACGCCTCCCTCGATTATCACCTCGCCGATTGGTGGGAGTCGCCGATGGTGAAGCTCGATATTCTGGTCTCCGGAGAGCCGGTGGATGCGCTCTCCGTCATCATTTATCGCGATTTCGCGCAAGACCGCGGGCGCGCTCTGGTTTCCAAGATGCGCGAGCTCATACCGCGGCAGATGTTCGAGGTGGCTATCCAGGCTGCCGTCGGCGCAAAAATCATCGCCCGCGAGACGGTTACCGCCATCCGCAAGAACGTCATTGCCAAGTGTTACGGCGGAGATATTAGCCGCAAACGCAAACTCCTGGAGAAGCAAAAGGAAGGGAAGAAGCGCATGAAGCGGATCGGGAGGGTGGATATTCCCCAGGAAGCCTTTCTCGCCGTGTTGCGCGTCGGTGAAGATCAGTAGTCAGGATTCGGTAACCACGCGTGCCGTAACAGCCGTATTTTTGTAACCCCTGCGTTTTACTACCCGGTAAGTGCTTTTGTTACAGTCCCTTAATGTCAAAATGTGCAAAACGACTGATTCCGAACGTAACTGGGAGCATAACGATAATAAAAGCTTGAAATCGCACATTAAACATTAAGTGGTTTGTTTTCTTTATTTTGCAATGACGAAAGCATAGAGATAGTGGGCTTGGGAAGAGCGAACATACGGCAAAATCCAGCCACTATCCCCCAACTTCCACAATAATATCCACAGCTTCAGTCCGATCTAATAGAGGTGGAAACTGACCTCGATTTGCGCATAGACAGCCACCGGACGACCGTCCTTTTTTCCCGGAAGAAACTTCCACTGGCGGGCCGCTTCGAGAGCTTTTTCGTCCAGGCCCATGCCCAGCGGAGAAGCGAGTCTGGCATCGTGCACCAGGCCGTCAGCGCCGATGACGATTGAGACCAGCACGGTCCCCTGATACTTCGCTCGCCGCGCCTCATCGGAAAACTCCGGTTCAACCTGGCGGACCACTGTGGGCTGGCTGATGCCTCCGCCCGGGTGGTATATTTTGTCGCCAGTGCCTGCGGTAGATCCGGGGCCGACGCCCCGCCCGTTGCCCCGTCCCACTCCGCCGCCGTTGCCATTTCCAATCCCGCTACCATGCCCGGCCCCATCCGACGCGGGACCGAGAACGCCCTTCAAATCGCCTATAGCGTTGCTGGCAACCAGCGTTTGAGGGACGATTACCGCGGACGGAGCCGCCAGCTTCGGGTTCTCCATCACATGCACTGTGGGCGGCGCAATCTGCTCCATGCTCGTTTTGGGCGGAGTGCCGCGATTTACCGGCAACAACTCCCGCGCACCCCCGCCACCTCCACCTCCCGCGCGCTCAAATGCCGGAGGCAGCGACACCGGCGCCAGCAGCGTGCTCAACGACGCCTTCGGATTATTGACCACCCGCACCGTCACCGTCGCCAGATAAAGCACCGCGGCGATCACCGCCCCATGCAGCAGCAGCGAATACAAAAAGTTGGAGGGCCGCACCCGATACTCGTTCGCCCCATCGCCAAACAGCGAAGGCAAGATCAGTTCCGTGGATGCGGGCGACATCATGTACGCCATGAATTTGAGCGCTCCGAAAGTTAGACCGAAGAAGAGCAGCAAATGTTCCTGCCGAACGCTCGATTGCTCTTCGCCGGCAGGACTCGGGGTGGAGTATTTCAGATTTTAATCCACCCGCAACCACCGGAGCGGCACTTCGCTGACAAAATTTGTTGGGCAATCTGGTAAGCGCCTTTGGTTACTCTCCAACTTGACGGCAGCAAGATGGCGATGGAGACTTGAATTATCCGAATGCCAACAGCCACAATCGCCAAAAGAATGAGGCAGTCCTGCTGCGCGATGCTGCTTTCCGCCGCCACGTTGATGTCCCAGAAACCGCCGCCGACTTACATTGCAGTGGTCAGCGGCCAGGATGTGCACGTCACTGGCAGCATGATGATGGTGAACGGCGGGATCGCCGCGGCCTCCGGAGCGCGTATCGAGGCGGCGAAGCACAATGCACTGCTCCGACTGACGCGCGGCGGAGAGTTGGCGCTATGCCAGACCTCCGCCCTCTTGCTCGATGCTCGCGGCTCGCAGTTGTGGCTGGCGTTGCAGTCGGGCACTATCGAAGGGCGCTTCCCGCTCTCCGCTGGCGCGGACTCCCTGCTCACCCCCGATTACCGCCTGACGTTGATCTCCGGCTCCGGCATGCCCGGGCAGATGGCGGATTTTCGCGTCGGGATCGGCCCCCACGGAGACCTGCTGGTGCAGGTGCTCGCCTCTAGCCAGGCATACATCACTGTATCTTCGAACTTTGAACCCATGCAGGCGGTGGTGCGGCCCGGCGAGGTGCGCGGCTTCCCCGCCTTCGGATCGGATGCGACCGCAGCCCAGGTGGTCACCGCGGTGCCTCTGCAATGTCCGGTGGAGCCAAGCCAGAACCAGGCGTTGTCGGCTTCGCTGGGCCACGAGCCGGTGCCGCCGAACACGTTGAATATTCCTCTCGCGTATCGCGCCCCCGAACTGCC